>JALYUI010000080.1 GCA_030853845.1 Bacteroidota bacterium
GACCGGACCCGTACCGGCCTCGCCCCGCGCCGGATAGAACCCGACCGGACCCGTACCGGGGTCGGCCGGGCCGGCACCGGGATGGGAAGGGTGCGTACTGGCTTTAAAGTGGCCCGTGCCGGCTGCACAGCACCCGTGCCGTACTCAGACAAGCGCGAGGCGGGGGGCGGTGGGCTATCGGGCACGGGCCACCGGCCGGCAATGCCGCTCCTATAGTGAATGCCCCAGCCACTGCGTAATAAGCTACTTCTATGCCCTCCAACCCACCAAAGGCCCCACTTTGCACTTGTCCTTACCCAAATCTCAAAAGCTCTCTCAGCCATGCCGCCAGGAGAGCTTTTTTGTTCCTGCTTGCGGAGCTTGGCGGCTACCAAAGTTATTTGGCGTGTAAAACTGACAGAAAGCCTTTCTGGCTTCTTACTTTTGGTTGATGTCAGTCAGTCAGCAGCGTCGGCCATTCTAAACCATTCTAAATGAATATTATGAAAATAAGAATACCACGACCTACCCGCAGTCGGCTGCTCGTGGTGTTGCTCCTTCTGGCACTGGCAACGGCGGCTGCGGCCCAGGAACCGGCAGCGAACAAAAAGCCCACAATGGCTCCTGCGAAAAACGAGGAAATGCAGCTGTTGCTGGATTTCTCACGGCCCGGTAACAATCATGCCTTGCTGGGAGTCCTGGCCGGCACCTGGACCTTTCAGGATGCCGCCCGACCGTTTATCAAAGGGACGCTACGCCGGACCCCTATGTATGACGGGCGGTTTTACAACGTAGAAATAACAGGCGGTAAGCTCTCCGTTCCCGTTGCCGATGGGAAAATGAAAGAGGCAAACTACCAGGGCCTACAGTTGGAAGGCTATGACAACGGGCGGAAGCAGTTCGTTACAACGGCCATCAATAACCACATTGGCAGTGCTATCGAAGTACAAACGGGGACTTACGATGCCGCCAAACGAGCCTTTAGCTACGAGTGGGAAAGTGAGTTGATTCCCGGTCTGAAGAAAAAGAATCGAAGGGTACTACGCTTCATTGATACTACTCATTACGCCGAAGACTATTACGAAAGCCAGAACGGTACTGATGTAAAAGTCCGGGAATTGGTTTACACGAAAGCTCCTTGAGTTTTTTGTTCATCGAAGTTGCCCATCCCCAAACTCAACTTCAAAATCCCCGCCGATAAGAAGCAGCATGACGAAGTATTGGCCTGGTGGAGCAGCGGCTGACCGGCTACGCGGGGCTGGCGGCGCACAAACTGGCTTCGGCCAAAGAGCAGGCGCAGGCGAAGCTGCAGCACCTGGAGCGCCGGCTCGACGGGCTGGTGTACGACCTGTACCAGCTGACGGAGGCGGAGCGGGCGCACGTAGCGGGAGTAAGCGCCTCATAAATCACTCAACCCCTAAACACTGTCGCCATGAAAACCGACCTCTATACCAAAGGCATTCTCACCCTCATCGCGGCCTGCCTGGTGGTGCTGGTGCTACGCCCGCTGGCCCTCGTGCCTACGGCGGCGGCTACGGCGGCAAGCGGCCGCACCTACGGCCTGGTGCCGGTGAATGCCGACGGCAGCCTCACGGTGCGGCTGCTAGCCAGTGAGACGATGAAGGTAGCTATTGTTGGTATCAGAAAGCCGAATAAAGCGAATACGAATGCTGCCAGTGACATAATATGGGATGCTATTAACACCGCCAAATAAGCCTGCCTCCTACCGCCCGTAGAACCGGCTGGCCAGATACGCCGCGCCTGCAAACGCCGCCCCGGCCAGGCACACGCCCGCCCAGCCGAAGTGCATCCAGGCCAGGCCGCCGGCCACCGAGCCCAGTGAGCCGCCCGTGAAGTAGCCGGTCATGTACACCGTGTTGAGGCGGCTGCGGGCCTCGGGCACCAGCGAGAAAACATTGGTCTGGTTGGCGATGTGAGCCGCCTGCACGCCCACGTCGAGCAGAACAACGCCCACGACCAGCCCGGCCAGCCAGCCGCCGCCCAGCCCCATTACTGCGAAGGCCGCCAGCGCCAGCAGCGTGCCCTCCCCGATAATAAAGGCCGGCCCGCGCCGGTCGGCGGTGCGGCCGGCCAGGGGGGCAGCCAGGGCCCCGGCGGCCCCAATCAGCCCGAAAAAGCCGGCCACTTCGGAGCCGTAGCCGTAGGCCGGGCCTTCGAGGTAAAAGGCCAGCGTGGTCCAGAATACGCTGAATGAGGCAAACAGCAGCCCCCCCACCAGGGCCGAGCGGCGCAGAGCCGGCAGGGTGGCCGTCAGGGTCAGCAGCGACTTCATCAGCGAGCCGTAGGTGCCGGAAAATTGGGGCTGGTCGCGGGGCAGCCGCCAGGCCAGCAGGGCCAGCAAAGCCAGCATTAGCCCGGCCGCGATTTCGAACATGACCCGCCAGCCCAGCAGCGCCCCCACGTAGCCGCTGAGCGTGCGCGAGGCCAGAATCCCAATCAGCAGCCCGCTCATGATGCGGCCCACGATGCGGCCCCGGTCGGCCGGCGGGGCCAGGTGGGCAGCCATGGGCAGCAGCAGCTGCGGCACTGCCGAGCACAGCCCAATCAGCAGGCTGGCCCCGGCCAGCACCGCGAAGGTGGGGGCCCAGGCCGCCAGCCCCAGGCAGGCGGCCACGCCCAGCATCATGAGCAGCATGAGGCGCTTGCGCTCCAGCATGTCGCCCAGCGGCACCACGAACAGCATGCTCAGCGTGTAGCCTACCTGGGTAGCGGTGGCCACCAGGCTGGCCCGGCCGGCGCGCACGTGAAAGGTGCGGCCAATATCGGCCAGCAGCGGCTGGTTGTAGTAGATGTTGGCCACCACCAGCCCGCAGGCCAGGGCCATGAGCCAGACCAGCGAGTTGGGCAGCTGTTGAGCGACCGGGGAGGGGGGCGAAGCAGTCGGGGCAGCTGTTGCAGCAGTGGTTTCGGGCATGCGGGGGCGCGGCCTGGGCGCAATGGGGGGCGGCGAAAGTGCGATGAGTAACCGGTTTTCGGTCCCGATAGTTGCGCCGCCCCCGGCAACCCGCCGGCCGCGCCTGCGTTTGCCGGAGCATGAGCCGAGGATTTACCAAGGAAGACGACGCCCAGACGCCGCCCCTGATTCCGCCCCGGGCGGCCCTGCCGCCGGGCACGCCCAACTACGTCACCCCCGCCGGCCTGGAGCAGCTGCGCGCCGAGCTGGCCACCCTCGAAGCCGAGCGCGCCCAGGCCGAAGCCAACCACGACAACGACACCGACCGCACCCACCGCCTCTCCCTCTGCAACGGCCGTCTCGCCCTGCTGCTGGAGCGGCTGGGCAGCACCCGCGTGGTGGACCCCGCCGGCCAGCCAGCCAAAGAAGTGCGCTTTGGGGCCACCGTCACACTGCGCACCGTCAGCGGAGGCAAGCAGGGGTCGGCGTCTGCCAAACCAGGTTTTGCGCGGGAATTCACCATCGTGGGCGTCGATGAGGCCGATATTTCGCTGGGTAAAGTGGCTTTCGTGGCCCCCATTGCCCGGGCCGTGCTGGGCGCGAAGCTGCAGCAGCAAGTGCCGCTGCAGTTGGGCGCGCAGGCGGAAGTGGTGGAGGTGACGGGCATCCACTACCCGGGTTCGTAGTTTTGACCAGCCCGCCCGGCCCATCCGGCGGCATTCCGCAAGCGTATGATTGTTTACAAAGCCACTGACTGGTGGGAGGCCCTGCGCCACCTGAGCGCCTCCGGGGTTATCCGCCAGCTCCTGAAACGGGTGCTGTTTATCGGCCTCTACGCCGCCCTGATTACGGGCGGAGCGTCCGAGTTCGAGCGCCTGAAAGTCCCTATCGACCGCGAGTTCTTCACCTTCCTGGGCATCATGCTCAGCCTGCTGATGGCCTTCCGGACCAACACGGCCTATGACCGGTTCTACGAGGGCCGCCGGGTGTGGGGGCAGCTCGTGAACAACTGCCGCAACCTGGCCATCGTCGTCGGCGCCCGCCTCCCGGCCGACGATAACGCCACCCGCACCTACTTCGCCCGCCTGCTCTCCAGCTTCCCCATTGCTCTCGACGGCCACCTGCGCACCGGCGTGCGCTTCGAAAAGCTGGAAGAAGCCGAGCCCGGCTTTGTCGCCCGGCTCAAAACGGTCGACCACGTGCCGGCCCGCATCGCCGCCCTGGTGCAAGAGTTTTTCGAGCGGCTGCTGGCCCAGGGCGTCATTCTGCCCGAGCACCTCATCACCTTCCAGCGCCACCACGAAGCGCTGCTCGACGTGGCCGGGGCCTGCGAGCGCATCAAGGGCACGCCCATTCCGTTTTCCTACAGCTTCTTTATCAAGGGGTTCATTTCGGTTTTTATTCTGATAATGCCCTTCAACCTGCTCGATACCTACCACTGGCTCACGGTGCCCATCACCATGTTCGGGGCCTACGCCCTGCTGGGCGTGGAGATGATTGGCGACGAGATTGAAAACCCCTTCGGCAAAGACAGCAACGACCTGCCCCTCACCCAGCTTTCCAACCGCATCCGGGCCAATGTGCACGAAATCATGCACGTGGCGCTAGATGAGGACGTGAAAGCCCTGGCCGATATGCCGTACAGCGTCGTGTTTTAACAGTAGCGCGTCCGCGGCGAGTCCGCGCGTTTGAACGACTGCCGCACAACCGGGCCACGCGCGGAC
>JALYUI010000090.1 GCA_030853845.1 Bacteroidota bacterium
GGGCGACACCCTGAACGACCCGCAGCTGCTCGAAAACGATGCCCTCATGAAGTTCGACGTGCTGGTGGCCAACCCGCCTTTCTCGCTCGATAAATGGGGAGCCGAAAACGCGGCTGGCGACCGGCACAAGCGCTTCTGGCGCGGCGTGCCGCCCAAGAGCAAGGGCGACTTCGCCTTTCTCTCCCACATGATTCATGTGGCCCTGCCCCAGGTGGGCCGGGGCGGCGTCATCCTGCCCCACGGCATTCTGTTCCGGGGCAGCTCCGAAGGGCTTATCCGGCGCAAACTGCTCGAAGAAGGGCTGGTGGAGGCCGTGGTGGGGCTGCCGGGCAGCATGTTTTACGGCACGGGTATTCCCACGGCCATCGTGCTGTTTCGCCGCCAGCGCGAAACCACCGACGTGCTGTTCGTGGATGCCTCGCAGCTCTACGAGGAAACCCGCAGCCAGAATGTGCTCACCGATGCCCACCTGGCCCACATTACCGAAACCGTGGAGCAGTTCCGCGCCAACCCGCACGGGGCCGTGGGCGTGGTCGAGCCCCGGTTTGCCTACCGCGCCAACCTGGCCGAAATCGAAAAGAACGGCTTTAACCTCAATATCGCCCGCTATGTCGATACGTTCGTGGCCGCCGACGCCGTGGACATGCAGGCCGTGCAGGCCGAGCTGGATACCATCGAAAGGGAGCTGGCTGACGTGCGCCAGCGGATGCAGGCATTTTTAGTGAATATCAGCAAATAGTGGACAATGAGTAAAATTCATAAAGCTCTGCCCGCGGGCTGGAAGGAAGCTCAACTGAGTGAAATAGCTCAGATTAATCCAGGACGCTCTTTTGATTTGCCAGACGATGCTAAGGTTTCGTTTTTGGCAATGCCCGACGTGACTGAGGAAGGCCGTATTATCAACCGACAAGAGAAAACGTTGGCCGAAGTAAAATCGGGCTTTACACACTTTATAAACGGAGATATTCTGGTTGCCAAGATTACGCCTTGTTTTGAAAATAGTAAAGGCGCGCTAGTACATGGGATGACTAACGGCGTGGGATTTGGTAGTACAGAATTCCACGTGATTCGCCCAATTGACCCAGCTGACCGGGAGTTTATATTCTACCATACAACCAGCCACGAATTTCGCGTTAGGGGAGAATTACACATGGTTGGTAGTGCTGGTCAAAAGCGTGTGCCAGCAGATTATTTGCGAGAGTACACTTTCGGTTTTCCCCCTGCTGAAGAGCGGAGGCGCATATCAGAAACGCTCCGCACCTGGGACGAAGCCATTGCACTCCAGACGCGCCAGCTTCAGCAGTTGAAGCGGCGGCTCAATAAACTACGGGAAGATTTATTGCTGGCAAAGCGGCGGCTTACTGGTTTCTCTAAGCCGTGGCAAGAGGTTGAAATAGGGGCTATTTTAAAAGAGGTAAAACGGCGGGTGATATGGAATGAGAACGAGGAATACGCCTTGATTTCCATGCGCCGCCGTTCAGGTGGAGCCTTTCTGCGCGAACGACTTTTTGGTCATCAGATTCTTACAAAGAACCTGCGCACGGCGCATGCCGGAGATTTTTTAATCTCAAAACGACAGATTGTCCACGGCGCATCCGGGCTGGTACCGGCAGAATTAGACGGCATGAAAATATCCGACGCTTATGTAGCCTTGCTACCTCGGAATCCGGCTGCTTTTGATATCAACTTTTTCGATTGCCTGTCTAAATTGCCCTGGTTTTATCATCTCTGTTACGTGTGCAGCCACGGCATACACATTGAAAAGATGATGTTTGATTCAGCCGATTTTTTAAGTCGAATAATCAAAGTCCCCGAGATTGACGAGCAACGCGCCATTGCCGAAATCCTCAACACCGCCGAGGCCGAAATCCGCCTTCATGAGCGCAAGCTGGAAGTCCTGCGCGAGCAGAAGCGTGGCCTGCTGCAACAGCTCCTCACCGGCGAAATTCTGCTGTCTTAACTCCCCCTTCTTTACTTCCTTTTCGCTATGCCCCACGCTCCTTCCACCCGCGAAAACGACGCCAGCCAACTGCCGGCGCTGCTGCTGTTGCAGCAGCTCGGCTACACCTACCTGTCTCCGGCGGTAGCGCTGGAAGAGCGCGAATTTCGCGAAGCCGAAGTGCTGTTGCCCAACAAGCTGCGCACCTGGCTCAAGGCCCACAACCGCTTCACGTACCGGGGCAAACAATACCCGTTCGACGAAGCGGCCATCACGGCCGCAATTGAGGCCTTGCGCCGGCCCTCGCTCGAAAAAGGCTACCTCGCCACCAACCAGGAAATCTACGACCGGCTCACGCTCGGCTTCACCGTCGAACAAACAATCGACGGCGACACCAAGAGCTACACCATTGACTACCTCTGCTGGAAGCCAGCGGAGCTGGACGAGAACAAGTTCTACGTGACCGAGGAGCTGGCCGTGCAGCGCAGCGGCCGCTCCGATACCTACCGGCCCGACGTGGTGCTGTACGTGAACGGCATTCCGCTCGTGGTGATTGAGTGCAAGTCGCCGCTGCTGAAAAAGCCCATTCACCAGGCCATTTCGCAGCACCTGCGCCAGCAGCAGCCCGACGGCATCCGCCCGCTCTACCTCTGCGCCCAGCTCCTGCTGGCCGTGGCGGGCACCTACGGCACCGATGCCCCCGCGCCCGACGCCGACGAGGAGCCCGGCACGGAGCAGCGCAACCCCGCTTACGGCACCACCGCCACCCGCGAGGAGTTCTGGGCCACCTGGCGCCACCGCCCCGAAGACGACCCGCAGGACGCCGACCGCCGCCGCCAGGAATTGCAGCAACTCAAAAACGACAGCATCAACCAGCTGGCTGCCTGGCAGAAGCTACAAGCCAACCCCTACTGGGCGCGCCAGCCGCACCCCTACGCCGCCAGCCTCGGCCAGCCCTGGACCATCACGCCGCAGGATGATTTGCTTTATGCCCTCTGCCAGCCGGCTCGTCTGCTCGACCTCATCCGTAACTACATCGTCTTCGACGGCGGCCAGAAAATGGTGGCCCGCTACCAGCAGTACTACGGCGTGCGCGAAACCCTGCGCCGCGCCGCCGACCACCGCGGCGGCGTGCTTTGGCACTCCCAGGGCTCGGGCAAGTCGCTCACCATGGTCATGCTGGCCCAGCTGCTGGCCGTGCAGCGCCCCAATGCCAAAATCATCCTCGTCACCGACCGTGTCGAGTTGGATGAGCAGATTTACGACACCTTCAAGCGCTGCGGCCGCGTGGTAGTGGCCGCCAGCACCGGCAACAAGCTGGCCGCCCTGCTACAGGAGCCGTATTCGACCGACATCGTGGCCACGCTCATTCACAAGTTCAACGCGGCCGTCAAGATTCTACAGCGTGACAACACGCCCGTCACCCGGCCCGACGTATTTGTGCTGGTCGATGAGGGCCACCGTACCCAGTACGGCCGCCTCAGCGCCAAGATGAAGCAGGCCCTGCCCACGGCTACGTTCATTGCCTTTACCGGCACCCCGCTCACCAAGCGCGAGAAGAACACGGCCCACGAGTTCGGCGGCATCATCCACACCTACACTATCGCCGATGCCGAGCGCGACAAAACCGTGCTGCCCATCATCTACGAAGGCCGGATGCCCAATTTCAGCACCAACGACGGCCCGCTGAACGTCTTCTTCAACCGCATTGTCGCCCACCTACCCCCCGACGAGCAGTTCCGCCTCCGGGAGAAGTACAGCAGCCAGGCCAAGCTCAGCCACACGGCCCAGGTCATTTTCGCCAAAGCCTTCGATATTTCCCTGCATTTCAAGGGCAGCTGGCAGGGCAAGGGCTTCAAAGGCCAGGTGGCCGCGCCCGGCAAGCTGGCCGCCATCCGTTTCAAAAAAGCCCTCGATGAAATCGGCTTGGTCTCGTCCGAAGTGCTGATTTCCAGGCCCGACGACCGCGAAGGCAACGACGACGTGCACGACACCAGCACCGATGAAATTCTGACCTTCTGGCGGCGCATGATGGACATCTACGGCAGCGAGGCTTCCTACGAAAAAAGCCTGAAAGACGGCTTCCGCGCCCCCTACGGCTCGCCCGATATCATCATCACCGTCGACAAGCTCCTCACCGGCTTCGACAACCCCCACAACGTAGTGCTTTACCTCTGCCGCCGGCTTAAGGAGCACACGCTGTTTCAGGCAATCGCCCGCGTCAACCGCTGCGCGCCCGGCAAGCACTTCGGCTACGTGCTCGACTACGAAGGCGTAACCGATGAGCTGCGCGCCGCCATGCAGCAATACGGCAACTCCGATTTCGACGTGTACGACCTGGATGACCTGAGCGAGGGCATCCGTTTGGCTGCCCTGGCCGCCGAAGTGGCCCAGCTGCCCCAACTCCACGCCAATCTGGTCGAGCTGTTCCAGGAAG
>JALYUI010000577.1 GCA_030853845.1 Bacteroidota bacterium
CCCAACCCGCAACGCCCCAGCGGTGGCTCCGGTACCGCCGCGCCCGACAGCCGCCAGCCCGGTTCCGGCCCCGCGCAGCCTCTGGCCAGTGGCAACACGCCCGGCCCGCAACGCGGCCTCGACCGTAATTCGGCTGCTCATGCTGCCGGCCCGCCCGGCCGCAATGCCCGCCCCGGTACCGAAGCTGCCACCGCGGCTGATGTGCAGCTGCAAACCCAGCGCGAGCGCCTCGCCGCCATGAGCCTGAGCCCTGCCCAGGCCCGGCAGCTGCTCGAAACGCTACGCGCCCAGGAACAGCAGTACCTGCAGCAGCTCACGCGCCCGGCAGCGCAGAAGCCCGACCCGAACCGCCCGACGTGGTAGGGTATTGAGGGTTCAGCACGACGTTCTACTTTAACACTTAAACCCCAACCCCTCTCCCGACCAGCGGCAAACCCGTACTTTTGCGGCCAGATAACACCTCCCACCCCAACCATCTTTATAAACTTGAGTATGCAAATCAAAGAAGTTGTCATTATCTCGGCCGTTCGTACTCCGATTGGCTCGTTTGGCGGGGTCCTGGCTTCGCTGTCGGCCACTGAGCTGGGGGCCATTGCCCTGAAAGGTGCCCTGGACAAGGCCGGCGTGGCCGCTTCCGAAGTAGAGCAGGTGATTATGGGCAACGTGATTTCGGCCAACCTGGGCCAGGCTCCGGCCCGCCAGGCTGCTAAAAAAGCCGGCCTGCCCGACACCGTGGAGTGCACCACCGTGAACAAGGTGTGCGCCTCGGGCTCGAAAGCCATTATGATGGCCGCCCAGACCATTATGCTGGGCCAGGCCGACGTGATTCTGGCCGGCGGCATGGAGAGCATGAGCAACGTGCCCTACTACCTCGACAAAAACCGTTTTGGGGCTAAATATGGCAACGGGCAAGTGATTGATGGCCTCGTGCGCGACGGCCTCTGGGACCCGTACAACGATTACGCCATGGGCAACGCGGCCGAGAATACGGCCAAGGAGATGGGCTTCACCCGCGAGCAGCAGGATGCTTTTGCCGTGGAGAGCTACACCCGCAGCGCCGCCGCCGCTAAGGCCGGCAAAAAGAAAGATGAAATTGTGCCCGTCACCATCGAAAGCCGGGGCAAGACCACCGTCATTTCCGACGACGAGGAGTACCTGAAAGTAGATTTCGAGAAGCTGAAAGTGCTGAAGCCCTCGTTCACGAAGGACGGCACCGTGACCGCCGCCAACGCCTCTACCCTGAACGACGGCGCGGCTGCCGTGCTGCTGATGAGCCGCGAGAAGGCCGACGCCCTGGGCCTCACGCCCATTGCCCGCGTGCTGGGCTTCGCCGATGCCGAGCAGGCGCCGGAGTGGTTCACCACTTCGCCGGCGCTGGCCATTCCGAAGGCCCTGAAAAACGCCGGTAAAACGGCCGCCGATGTGGATTTCTACGAAATCAATGAGGCGTTTTCGGTGGTGAGCCTGGCCAATAACAAGCTACTGAACCTGGAAGGCACTAAGGTGAATGCCTACGGTGGGGCCGTGAGCCTGGGCCACCCGCTGGGCGCGTCGGGCACCCGCATTATGACCACGCTGCTAAACGTGATGAAGAACGAGGGCGGTAAAATCGGCGTCACCGGCATCTGCAACGGCGGCGGCGGGGCCAGCGCCATTGTGGTGGAGGCCCTGTAAGGCGAGTTGCCTGAGATAGTAAAGCCCTGCCGACGCGATTCGGTGGGGTTTTTCTTTTTGGCCTGAATTTTAGGAGCCCCGGTGGCTACACGGAAAAGCGAAATCCTGCGTTCTTGCGCCCATGAAATACCTGCTGCCTTTGTTTCTATTGCTGCTGACGCTGCCCTCGCACGGGCAGCGGCTCCGGCGACTCATCACTTTCTACGACTCGACCAAGGTGCATCCACACGAGGTGTATACGGCGCTGGTGGCGGCCGATACCTTGCCGCAGGGCAGCTACAAGCGCTTTTACCGCAACGGGCGGCTGGAGCAGCAAACCAGTTTCCGCCAGGGCAAGCGCGACTCGGCTTACGTGGAGTTTCATCCCAGCGGTACCCGTCGGCTGGAAGCCACTTATGCCGACGGCGTCCGGCAGGGGCCATTCAAGACCTACTACGACGACGGCAAGGTGGCCCAGGCCGGCTACTTCGTGGACGACGAGCCCAACGGCGAGCTGATTTACTACCACCCCGACGGCTCGGTGCGACTGAAAACCACCCTGGTGAAGGGCCAGCCCAACGGCGCGCTGCGGGCCGTGTACCCCGACGGCAAGGTGCAGGCCGAGGTGAACTACGACAACGGCCAGCCCAACGGCGCGGTGAAATTCTACTACCCCAACGGCGTGGTGCAGAGCGAGGGCACCTTCACGCGAGGGCTGCTGTCGGGGCCGTACATCACGCGCTACCCCAACAACCAGATTGAGGTGGAGGTACTGGCCGATAAGAACGGGCGCGGGCGCTACCGCAGCTATTACCAGAGCGGCAAGCTGCAAACCGAGAGTACTTATGCCCCAACCGCGCTGGCCCAGCGCCCGGTGAAAAACCAGCTGGGCGACGACCTCACCAAGCGCGTGCTGCCCCCCACCGGCACCACCGCCCTCGACGGCCCGGCCACCAGCTACTTCGAGAGCGGCCAGGTGAAGAGCAAGCTCACCTACCGCAACGGTATTCCCACGGGCCACGGCATCGAGTATTTCGAGACCGGCAACCCGCACGAGGAAACGGACTACAGCAACGGGGGCCGCGACCGCAAAATTACCCGCTACCAGGACGTGGCCGGCAAGGTGGTGCAGGCCGAGGAGCAGTTCAAGAACAACCGGCCCACCGGCACCTGGCGCGACTACTATCCCGACGGCAAGGCCGTGCGCAAAACCGAAACCTACGGCCCCAGCGGCCGGTTGGTGGGCGACCGCCTCACCTACTTCGAGAATGGCCAGGTGCAGACCCGCCAACCCTACCTGAACGGATTTCTGGGCGGGGTGGGGCAGGAATACTTCCCCTCGGGCAAGCTGCGCAAGGAAACTACCTACGTGCGCAGCCAGATTCAGGGGCCGTTTAAGGAATACCGCGAGGATGGCACCCTGGCCGTGAGCGGGCAGTACCGCAACAGCCGCCAGAGTGGGGTGTGGACCTACTACCAACCCGACGGCAGCAGCGTGGAGCGCACCGTGACCTACCGCAACGGCCAGCAGGTCACCGACCCCATCAAGCAGCCCAAGGCCAAGCCCCGGCCGCCGTTGAAACGGAAGTAATAACAGCCTCTTCAGCTGCGGACAGGCCCTTTCTTGAGCTCAAGTCCCATTCCCTGCCCTTTTCAGGCCCGGTTTTTTAGCTGCCCTCATCGCGCAGTAAGATGCGGGGGCGTACCCTATTCCTTTTCGCAAGTTATTTTGCGACGAGTATGCTGGTGCAAAAGTAACGGCCGCAAAAAAGGCAGTCCTGCTCATTGGGCATCCGTTTATCGAAGCAGTACTGCCGCATGGTTGAATGGCGCAACCGGAGCAGTAGCAATTCCCCGACAAGCGGACACCCGATGAGCAGGGCGTTTCAACGACTTCCTGAATAGCTTCGCTTATTACTGCCTGCCCTGAACAGACGAGCCGTCAGCTCAGGAGGCCGCAACTGCTGCTACCTCTTCCTTGATTAGCTCGATATCCATTTCAAGATTAATATTTTCTCCGACGATTAGGCTGCCGGTATCCGTTAGCATTTTCCAGGTCAGGCCGAAATCGGTGCGGTTGATTTGGCCTTTTACTGCAAATCCGGCCCGGGTATCGCCCCACCGACCCAGGCCGACCCCGGTGAAATCGGCCTCCAGGGTGATACTTTTTGAGACTCCACACAGGGTGAGTATGCCCGTGAGCGCATAGCTACCGGCGGTTTTATGCAAAGTGCCGCCGAAAGTCAGGTGGGGAAACTGCTGCACATCCAAAAAAGCATCCGATTTGAGATGGGTATCGCGCATTTCGTTGTGCGTACCCAAGCTAGCGGCCTCAATTTCCAAAAGCACCCGCGCCCCCGCGAAATCGTTCTGGTCGGTTTGCACCGTGCCGGCAAAATCAACGAAGCCACCCGCAACATTGGCGATAGCCAGATGCTTGATTTTGAACTGAATGGCGGAGTGGCCCGGGTCTATTTTCCAGGTTGACGTGGTTGCGTTATTCATGCTGTTTGCAGGTTGATTGGTTCCTGACAAAAGTCGGGCGCCTTTTCCAGCCCCGAATTAACCTGCATTAAGAAAGCATCGGCCCGGACTTAACCTGCATTAAGACCGGGGCGATACAAGGGTTTTGCGGATTTTACTCAGAAATTCGGGCGTGATGCCCAAATACGAGGCAATGTATTTTTGCGGCAGGTACCGCTCGATACCCGGAAAGGTCGCCTGAAACATTTGGTACCGTTGGGCGGCGGGAATAGAATGGCTCTCCACGAAGCGGAGCTGTTGCCGAACCAGAGCCGTCTGAAACAACTGCCGGAAGTACCGCTCGAACTTTGGGTAGCGGTCCAGCAGCTGCTGGTGGGCCAGCCGGGGCAGCAGCAGCAACTCGCCGGCGCACAGTCCTTTCGTCGTAAAGGGCGTGTTGGATTCCGGGCTCAGGCTGTGGGTGTCCCCCGTCCACCAGCCGGGGGCGGCAAAGCGGATGACGTGGTCGTTGCCTTTGGGGTCGGTATAATAGGTGACGGTGTAGCCGGTGTTCACGAAAATCAGATACCGCGCCGTTTCGCCGGTACGAACGACCAGTTCGCCCTGCGTAAAAGGCCGGTTAATGAGGGCCCCTGCTAAAAAATCAATTTCCTCATCGGTCAGTTCGATGAATTGTCGGATATGAGCGAGCAATAATTTCGTGTTCATCTAATTGTGCATGCCAACGGATAAAGCAGGGTTAGCCCCCCCCGTTGCGGAGTTATTATACTCGTCGCGAAGTGAAATGGGCGAATACTGTAGCGTCGCGACCGTTAGCGTCCCGCAATTCGCGCCGTTCAGGCATCGTTCAATGTTAACACGGGAAAGGTCGCGGCGCTACACCGTTCTGGCAAACCCCTTTGCGACGATTTTTTACGAGTTTGGTGCCGCGTTGCAGTCACTGTGCCACCCGGGCTACCTGCATTAAAATGTCTGGCCTCCGCCGCACCGCGACCGTTCGCTTGTTGCAAGCTCGGTATTTTTTAGCGAACCGGACAACCCGGTTTGGGTAAGCTGCATCTGTGGTTTCGCAGCCAATAATTCGGTTTTGCCGATTTATATACCCAACAGCAGAGAAAATTTCTAAACGCTGTTGTTTGATTTTCAGGTTTTTGAATGCTCAATCTTACGAGTTAACAGAAAAATATTGTAACAGTACCTTGTGTTACAAAGTACCTAGCATATCTTTGTTCTGTTGAAAGCAAAGTAGCTGCCTAAAGCCTGTACCGGCGACGGCCCGCTACCCGCCCAGACGATTTACTCACCGGGGCTCCGGACCCCGGGCATCCTCACCTCCCCAGCGGAACCGCGGCCGCTGCCGGACCTGAGCCGCCCCTCGCCCGCCCTCACCTCATTTTCCTGCACCATGAAAACCCTTTTCACTTTCCTCGCTGATTCTGCTGCCGGCCGCCGGATTTTGGGCACGGCTGCCGCGCTGCTGCTAACGACCGGGCTGGCCACGGCCCAAACTGCCGGGCCGGGCAGCGTGAGCGGCCATCTCGTGGAGGCCGGCACCGGCCAGCCCGTGCCCTTCTCCGACGTGCTGCTGCTGCGTGCCGCCGACTCGACCTTCGTGACCGTGGCCCAGACCAGCGAGCAGGGCGGCTTTAAGGCTCTGAACCTGCCCTACGGCACCTACCTGCTGCGCGTGCAGGATTTGAACTACCGGGTATTGCGCCGCCGCTTCAACCTGACTGCCAGCGCCCCGACCATCGAATTTCCCAGCTTTGAGATGACCGCCGCCGCCGCGACCCGCCTGGGCGAAGTAGTAGTGACGGCCCAGAAGGCCACCGTGGTGGAGGAGTTGGGCAAGCGCGTGATTAACGTGGAAAAGGACCTGGGCAGCATCGGCGGCACGGCGGCCAACGTGCTGCAAAACGTGCCCTCGGTGAGCGTGGATGCTAACGGCACGGTGAGCATGCGCGGCACCTCGAACCTGACCATTCTCATCGATGGCAAGCCGGCCGGGGTGAGCAACGGCGGGAGCGGTGGCCCGCGCCTCGACCAGATTCCGGCCTCCCGCATTGCCCAGATAGAGGTGATTACCAACCCCTCGGCCAAGTACGATGCCTCGGGCGGCGGCGGCGTTATCAACCTCATTACCAAGAAAGACCACCGCGACGGCACCAATGGCACTGCCGCCCTCAACCTGGGCACCGCCGACAAGTACAGCGCCGGCCTGAGCCTGAGCCGCAAGCAGGGCAAAATTACCTGGCAGGCCGCCTACGATGGCCGCGACGTGACCTACCAGAACCGCAGCCACGCCGCGCAAACCGCCCGCCTGCTCACCGCCCAGGGCCCGAGCACGGTAACGACCACCCAGGGGGCCAATGGCAGCGAGCGGCACGAGAACCACTCGCTGACCGTGGGGGCCGACATTGAGCTGCCCCGCAACCAGAGCCTGAGCCTGAGCGTGCAGCCCAGCCTTGAGCGCAACCTCGAAAGTGAAACCCAGACGCTGACCCAGCAGACCGACAATGGCCCGGTAGGGCGCACCCAGGGCCGCCAGGACCTCGACGTGCAAGTGAAGCTGCTGGAATACTCGGGCGACTACCGCCGCACCTGGGAGAAGCACGAAGGCCGCGAGCTGACGGCCAACTTCGGCGGCGTGGCCATTGATGCCAGCGCGCCGGTGGTGCAGCGCCAGTTTGCCGAAGCCGGCAGCCCGGCCCTGGCCCAGCCGGGCACGCGGCAGCAGCTCAACCTGCTGGCCAACATCCAGTTTGGGCAGATTGACTACGTGCACCCCCTGGCGGCCGGCAAGGGCCGCCTCGAAGCCGGCCTGAAGCTGGAGCGCCAGGCCAACCACGGTGCCAGCGCCTTTGGCTACGCCACGAGTGAGTCGATGAGCAGCGCGTTTACCGATGACCCTATCCGCTCGCTCACCTACACCTTCGAGCAGGTGGTGCCGGCCGGCTACGTAACCGTGCAACGGCCGCTGGGCGCGAAGTGGAGCGCCCAGCTGGGCCTGCGCGGCGAGCTGACGCACAACACCGGCAGCATCGTGGGCGGCGCGGGCGTCGCCGAGCGCGGCAGCCTGGCCCAGAATTACTTCAACCTCTTTCCCTCGGCCACCATCAGCCGGGAGCTGGGCAAGGAAGCCGGCCAGAACCGGGTGCAGCTGAGCTATGCCCGCCGCCTCGACCGGCCCAACTTTATGCAGCAGCTGCCGCTGAAAATTTACCAGGACCCGCGCAGCTACCGCCTCGGCAACGCCCTCCTCAAGCCCGAGTACAGCCACAACATCGAGCTGGGCCAGCAGCTGACCCTGGGCCAGGCCACGCTCACCACCACGCTCTTCGCCCGCATCACCACCGATGCCATTCAGCGCCTGCGCTCCGTCGATACGCTGGCTACCCGCCTGGCCGGCCCCGGCGCGGGCCTTATCACGGCCGAAACCTACCGCAACGTGGGTACTACCACCAACGTTGGGGCTGAGTTCAGCCTGAGCCAGCCGCTGGCCAAGTGGTGGCGGCTGAACACCAGCGCCTCCCTCTACCACGCCCAGATTGCCAGCAACGGCCTCGGCACCAACCGCCAGGGCTTCGTGAGCAGCCTGCGCCTCACCAACAACTTTACCATTCGTCGCGCCCTCGACCTGCAGGTGAGCGGCAACCTGCGCTCGGCCGAGATTACGGCCCAGGGCCGGCAGCTGCCCCAGGGGCAATTCGACCTGGCCCTGCGCCAGCGCCTGTTTTCCGACCGCGCCGCACTCACCCTGCGCCTGAGCGACGTGCTGAACACCCAGCAGAAGCGCACCGAAGTGAACACCGATGCGCTGAGCAGCTACCGCTACCTGAAAGACGAGAGCCGCGTGGCCTGGCTGGGCTTCACCTGGTACATCGGGGCCACCAAGGCCAAGGCCGGCCGCATCGAGAGCGCGCCCCAGGGCGGCGGCGGCTTCGGCGGCTGAGGCAGTGACTGAGTGACTGAGTGACTGAGTGACTGAGTGAAAGAACGTCATGCTGAGCGCAGCCGAAGCATCTCGCGTGTGGTAGTAACTCAATCGTTGGCTACGCTAACATTCGGTTGCAACGGCATTGGATTACTACCCCACGCGAGATGCTTCGCTGCGCTCTGCATGACGTTCTTTTAATTACTTGATTGCTGCCTCACCAACTCCTTCCTTCTTTACCTTACACCTCACCAACCATGAGCCCAAACAACAAACTCGCCCGAACGGCCGGCCTGCTATACCTCGTCGTCATCGGTACCGGGCTGTTTGCCGA
>JALYUI010000154.1 GCA_030853845.1 Bacteroidota bacterium
GGCACCCCTCCGCCCGCGCCGCCCGGGGTACATCGGCAAGTCGTATCGATGGAGTGGCTTGTTTGCCAGGTTGGAAGCCGTCAGAACCGCTGGTGTTGGCGAGGGCAGCTGGCCAGCTGTTGCTGGCAACCCAGGTGCGGTGGCCAGTCTCGGAACATCCAACTACTGGTGGGCTTTACAAATGTCTGCTGATGCCTCCTTATCCACTTTCTCATTTCGAACCGTCGCGGTTCATTTTATAAAATATTACTTAACTTATTGTTATTCAAAATATTGATAAGTTCGCACTGGGGTTGAAGTCCGCCATTGTTTCATTTTTAGCACGCGGCTGTCACAATAGTTTTAGTGTAAAGCGCAGCGGTCCTGGCCATCATCGCAAAAGGTGCAGCGGAGCTAGGAAAAAGCGAAAAGCGGAAAAGCCGACGGCTGAAAACGTCGTGTATATTTCCGCCGCAACGGTAGCTGCAGCCCCGCTGCAGGTCCGCAAGCGTGGTTGTGCAATCCTGCCGGCCAGGCAGCCGGATATGCGTTCTGCTGATAGTTGCCCGCGCCACTGCTTTGGCTCGATAACCCTACAAGGGTGCGGGAATGACGGATTTGCGCGATTAGCCCGCCAAAGGCCACTACCGAACACGCCCGACTGCGCCTGCGGCTGGAGCGTTTCTTTTACCGCGTCACTTTTAAGCCCTGCTTCCATAATGGTCTCTCACCTGCTGCCACGCTTCACCAGAATAATGGGCACCGCGCTGCTCTTGGCCCCGCTGGCGCTGCACCTGGTGGGCAATGCCAGTGCCAAGCCTGCTCCCAAGCCCCCGACTGCGCTGGCGTTTACCGTTCGCAACCGGCTGGCAGTGGCCCGGCCCACCGAAACGGTTAGCCTAACGGCGGCCCGGCTGGCGGGCCTCATCAAAACCTACGGGGCCGACAACCTGCTGGTGCGCGATGCCGCCGGCACGGTGCTGGTGAGCCAGGCCCTCGACAACAACGCCGACGGCCAGGCCGATGAGCTGCTGTTCCAGACCGCGCTGGCCGCCAATGAAACCCAGCGTTTCACCGTGTCGGGGGCGGCTGGTGGGGCCGTCCAGCGCCCAAAAAGCCCCTACACGACCTTCTCGCGCTTCGCGCCCGAGCGCATCGACGACTACGCCTGGGAGAATGAGCGGGTGGCTTTCCGCACCTACGGCCCCGTGGCCCAGCAGCTTACCGAGGCCGGCCGCAAAGACGGTACCCTCACCAGCGGCATGGACTGCTGGCTGAAGCGGGTGCCCTACCCGGTCATCGACAAATGGTACGCCGGTTACAAAACCGACCCCAGCTACTACCACCACGACCGCGGCGAGGGCTATGACCCCTACCACGTGGGCGACAGCCGCGGCTGCGGCGGCACCGGCATCTGGGACGACGGGCGGCTGTGGGTTTCCAAAAACTTCATTAGCTACAAAACGCTGGCCACCGGCCCCATCCGCACCGTGTTTGAGCTGACGTATGCGCCCTGGCAGGCCAACGGCCGCACCATCACCGAGCGGAAGCGCATTTCCCTGGACCTGGGCAGCAACCTGAGCCGGTATGAAGACTATTGCAGCAGCCCGCAAGCATTGCCCAATTTTGTGGTCGGCATCACCCTGCACGAAAAGAAGGGCGCGGTGCAGACCGACCAGAAAGCCGGCTGGTTTCGGTACTGGGAACCAGTCGATGACGCCGAAATCGGGACCGGCGTAGTGCTCGCCCCCGCAGCCGTAACGGAAGTCCGCGACCACCGCGTGGAGCAGCCCGACCAGAGCAACCTGCTGGTGTTCACTCGGCCGGTCAGCGGACCACTCGTGTTCTACGCGGGCTTCGGCTGGACGAAGAGCGGCCAGTTCCGCACGGCGCAGGAATGGGATGCCTACCTGGCCCAATTTGCCCAGCGCCTGGCTTCGCCGGTAGAGATAGGCTGGGCGAAAACCCAATAAAAAAGACTTCAGCGCCGGCAGTTCCTGCCCGCAACACCTTTGTTAATTCAGCTCTATGCTTTTTGCTTCTGTACGTTTTGTGGCGCTAGCCGGCACGGCCCTCTGCGCCGCTACCACTTTCAGCCTGGCCCCGTCCCACGCCCCGACTCCGCCGAAACGCGCCGCCGCCCCGCCGAATCAGCAGGCCGCGCTCCTGGCCAACGAGGCGGCCGTGAATGCGCTGCTGAAAAAGCTCACGCTGGAAGAAAAAATCAAGATGGTACACGCCAATTCGGCATTTGCCTCCGGCGGCATTGCCCGCCTCGGCATTCCCGAGCTGATGACTTCCGACGGCCCCCACGGCGTGCGCCCCGAGCAAGGCCGCGACTGGAAAGGCGTGAAGGACCCCAACAACGCGGGCACCTATCTGCCCACCAACAACACCCTGGCCGCCACTTGGAACCCCGAGCTGGGCTACGCCTACGGCGCGGTGCTGGGCCAGGAAGCCAATTTCCGGGGCAAAGACATTATCCTCGGGCCGGGCATCAACATCATTCGGGCCCCGCTCAACGGGCGCAATTTCGAGTACCTGAGTGAAGACCCGTATTTGGTGTCGCAGATGGTGGTGGGCTATATCCGGGGCGTGCAGGCCCAGGGCGTATCAGCCTGTGTGAAGCACTACGCGGCCAACAACCAGGAAACTCACCGCAGCGACATCGACGTGAATATGAGCGAGCGGGCACTGCGCGAAATCTACCTACCCGGCTTTCGGGCGGCCGTGCAGCAGGGCGGCGCCTACTCATTGATGGGCTCATACAATAAATTCCGGGGCCAGTACGCCACCGAAAACGCCTACCTGATAAACGACATTCTGAAAGGCGAATGGAGTTTCAAAGGCTTGGTGATGAGCGACTGGGCCTCGGTGCACGACACCCGGGAAGCCCTGCGCAACGGCACCGACCTGGAAATGGGCACCGACCTGGTGTTGAAAAACAAAAGCCTTGACCAAAGCGTGACCGCGAGTACCGGCGCGGCCACCCCGGCCGCGACCAAAAGCATTTACGACCGTTTCTACCTGGCCGATGCGGCCCTGGAGGCCATTCAGAAAGACCCGAAGCTGCTGCCGCTGCTCGACGACAAAGTGCGACGCATTCTGCGGGTGATGTACGCCACCAAGATGCTCGGCGCGGCCAAGCGCCAGCCGGGCTCGCACAACACCGCCGCCCATCAGGCCACCGCCTTGAAAGTGGCCGAGGAAGGCATTGTGCTGCTCAAAAACAACGGCCTGCTGCCCTTGAAGAAAACGGTGAAAACCGTGGCCGTCATCGGTGCGAATGCCACGCGCGAAAACGCGGGCGGCGGGGGCAGCGCGCAGCTGCAAGCCAAATATGAGATAACGCCCTTGCAGGGCCTGAAAAACGAGCTGGGCAACAATGCCACCATCACCTACGCCGCGGGCTACAAGATTGCGAAAGGCCAACCGGCTGACCCGACCCTGATTGCCGAAGCGGTGGCCGCCGCCAAAGCCGCCGACGTGGTGGTGTACGTGGGCGGCTCCTTCCACGGGTACGACTACAGCAAGTGGGGCGACAACGCCTACGACGCCGAAGGCACCGACAAACCCGACCTGCACCTGCCCTTCGGCCAGGACGAGCTGGTGCAGGCCGTGCTGGCCGCCAACCCCAACACGGTGGTAGTGCTGCTGGGTGGCGGCCCCATCGACGTGTCGGCCTGGGCCGCGCAAACCAACGCCTTGGTGGAAGCCTGGTACCCCGGTATGGAAGGCGGAAATGCCCTGGCCCACATTCTGTTCGGCGACGTGAATCCGTCAGGCAAGCTGCCCTTCACGTTCCCGGTGAAACTGGAAGACGCGCCGGCGCACAAGCTCGGCGAATACCCCAGCACCCCCGGCAACCCGCTGAAGCAGACCTATAAGGACGATATCTGGGTGGGCTACCGCTACTACGACACCTATAAAGTTGCCCCCCAGTTTGCCTTCGGCCACGGCCTGAGCTACACCACCTTCAAATACAGCAACCTGACCGTGACGCCCGGCCCCAAAAGCGCCACCGTGAAGCTGACGGTGACCAACACCGGCAAAGTGGCCGGGGCCGAAGTGGTGCAGGTGTACGTGCACGATGAGCAAGCGTCAGTGAAACGCCCCGAAAAAGAGCTTAAGGGCTTCAAAAAGGTCTTTCTTAAACCCGGCCAGGCCCAAACGATAACCGTGCTCCTGAATGCCGAGGCGTTTCAGTTCTATAGCGAAGCTAAAAAGCAGTGGGTGCTGGAGCCCGGCAAATTCGACGTGCTGGTGGGCAGCTCCTCGCGCGACATCCGCCTAAAAGGCAGCGCGACGCTCTAAAAAGCCGGTCGCCGCCACCGGCGGGTTCACTACTGCCTCATTTCATCTCTCTCTGTACTGTAAGCTCCAATGGCTTCCCTTTTTGATTTAACTGGTAAGATTGCGCTGGTCACGGGCTGCACCCGGGGCATTGGCCAGGCCATGGCGCTGGGCCTGGCCGAAGCTGGGGCCGACATCATCGGCGTATCGGCCACGCTGGCGCGGCAAGGCAGCGACACGGCCCGGCAGGTAGAAGCGCTGGGCCGCCGGTTCACGGCTTATCAGGCTGATTTCGGCCAGCGCGCCTCCGTCGATGCTTTTATTAATCAGATGCAGGCCGATTTTCCGGTCATCGATATTCTGGTCAACAACGCCGGCATCATCAAGCGCGCCCCGGCCGCCGAGCACGGCGACGAGTTGTGGGATGAAGTGCTCAACATCAACCTCGACGCGCCTTTCCGGCTGGCCCGCGCCCTGGGCGGGCAAATGCTGAAAAACGGCAGCAGCAAAATCATTTTCACCGCTTCGCTGCTCACGTTTCAGGGTGGCATCAACGTGCCGGGCTACGCGGCCAGCAAGGGTGCCATCGGCTCGCTGGTGAAAGCCCTCGCCAACGAGTGGGCCGGCCGGGGCGTGAACGTGAATGCCATCGCGCCCGGCTACGTGGCCACTGATAACACGGCGGCGCTGCGCGAGGATGCCGAACGCAGCGCCGCCATCCTATCGCGCATTCCGGCCGGCCGCTGGGCTGAAGCAGCCGATTTCAAAGGTCCCACCGTGTTCCTGGCCTCGGCGGCAAGCGACTACGTGCACGGCACCATCCTCACCGTCGACGGCGGCTGGATGGGGCGGTGATTTCATTTAACAATTATCAATTAACATTTATCAATCGGGTGGATTTTGATACGAATGGTAATTGATTGTTAGTGGTTTAAATAAAATTCTGCTTCGTCAGAAGGTCTGTTAAATGTTAATTGATAACTGTTAAATGAAAACCCGCTTTGCCATCGGCCCCCGCGAAACGGCCACGCTCAACACGAGCGGTATCCGCGAACATTTCCTGATTGAAAACATCTTCACGGCCGGCGAAATCGAGCTGACTTACACGCACTACGACCGCATGATTGTGGGCGGCGCGCAGCCGGCGGGCGCGGCCCTCACGCTGCCCTGCCCCGATTCGCTAAAGGCCAACTTCTTTCTGGAGCGCCGCGAGCTGGGGGCCCTGAACGTGGGCGGCCCGGGAATTATCACAGTGGATGGTGTGGCCTATGAGTTGGGCAACCAGGATTGCCTGTACGTGGGCATGGGTTCGCAGGAGGTAAGCTTCGCCAGCGCCGACGAAGCTCATCCCGCCAAATTTTACTTGCTGTCAGCCCCGGCCCACCACGCCCATCCCACCACGCGGCGCACCCAGGCCG
>JALYUI010000155.1 GCA_030853845.1 Bacteroidota bacterium
GGCCGGGGCGGCTACGGTGGTGGCCGGGGCGGCTACGGCGGCCCGCAGGTAACGCCAATTGCGCTGAAAACCAGCGTGCAGCTAAGCGGGAAATAGCATAAGCGGGGTTTCGGAAAAGAATGGTTTGCGGCTTGTGCTCATGGGCCAGGGTAGGCGGCCCTGCTTGCAGCGCCAGCCCTACATATGTCGAGCTGAGCGCAGCCCTGGTCCTTATTGTCGGGAATTCATATCCACGGTCTGGTAGCCGATGAGCAGGTCGGCGCGGGTGCCGGGCGGTAGTACACCAGCAGGTCGTACTGGTTTTCGGTTTCGTAGTGGGTGTTTAGGGCTGATACAGAAGACGCAATGCGAACAGTTTGAATTAAAACGGCGCGTTGCTGAAGTAGCAACGCGCCGTTTTTGCTATAGCAAATTACGGGTGGTGTCGGATTAGTCGGCTCCAAGAATTCGAAAACGGTAACGGACCTGAAGGCCCACAAAGCTGCCCCGCAGGGCCACGGTGTTCTGGTAGTAAACCGGGTCAATGGTTCGGCCTTGTTGCCAAACAACGGTCGACAGTTGGTAGCGGCTCAAGTCCCGCAGGCCGATACTGGCAATAAGTTGCAGCGCCACCGCATTTCGGGGTGTCAGATTCCATTCGCGTCCGGCTCCGAGTCGGATGCCCAACCGGTAGGGGTTCCCATCCAGGGGGGTGCTAGTGCCGGCTATTCCCTGGCTGTTGGCGTTGTTGGGGTCATAGCTGGCGAAATCGATGCTTGCCGAACCGAATGCCCCAATCAGTGCGTCGACACCGGCATCTACAAACCACGCCCGGCCAAGGCGGTCCGCCTGTGGGAAATAGCGCCGCTTGACAACGGCTACTTCAACCACCGCTTCCCGGAACGAAGTCACGTTGGCAAATGCGTAACGCTGGCGCACATAGTCCCGCTGGGTTGCGATGTCCACTCCGAACGAAGCGTAGGCCACGGTGACTTGAACAGCCGAGCGCGCCGACAAGCCGACCGCCGCGCCTACTCCCCAACTGGTGTAAATGCCCGGCGGCAAGCTGACGCGGGCACTCACCGGGGCATCGTCGGCAAAGCGATTCTGCGACGTATGAACCTGTCCCACTGCCAGCACCGATAGGGACCTTTGCGCGTTGGCAACTGGTAGAAAGCCGGAAATCAGGCCGAATAGCAGGAGTTCTCTCATAAAATATTTTTCCTACTGAATTACCATTCGACGGGTCAGGCGGCTGCCGCTTCTTTCAAGTCGGAGGTAATAAGTTCCGGGGGCAAGGCCATTTAGGTTTAGTGGGAACGAGCGGCGACTCCGGGCTGGCAGCGTACCGGAGTAAACTGGCAACACCAGCGTATTGTCTGCGCGGTATATACCGATGGTGACTGGTTGAGTCTGCGTAACCATTGCATCGACCGTAGTAGCGCGGGCTGCGGGGTTGGGGTAGCTGCTAAATTCCAGTACTTCGCTAGGAGCGGAAGGGGAAGCGACTTGCAACACCGTACGCTCCTCGCCCGGCAGGTAACGAACTGAAACCCCGTCGGTCAAAAGGCCAACGTCGCTACCCATGCTCAACGTTACCTCGTCCGGGTTTATCTCCTGCGAAATCTGCAACCGAACTTCGGGCATGGTAATGACGACGATTTGATAACCCACACTGTCTTTGGTTTCAACGTGTGCCTTCTGCAAAGCACCGTCAATAAGTAAATTTCCGTTGTTGAGCATCACTCGCGAAGAGGCCAGCAGGCTTTCGCGATAAGCATCATCATTGTTGTAATTCAGGCTGTCACGCACATTGTCGGCCGAGCGCAGCACCGATAAGTGTAACGCACTAAACTCATTGACTTTATCGTAAGGATTGTTGCGTAAGGTAGCCCGGAAATCGAAGAGCGTCATCGTACGCGATGCCGGGTCATACTCGCGTCTCCCAGCGTCAATAGAGGCGCTACGGAACGAATCATTCGATTCGGTTGGCATTAGAGCCGGTGCGGTGACGGGAAACAACATGCCCGCATTTGCATTTCCCATGCATATATAACCTGTGCCCGTGCAACGGTTGTCGTTAAAATAATTGCTATGGTAATAATATCCACCATAGCCACCCCAGGAATAGGTACGAGCAGAATTGCCGTCTATTCGGGCTTGAGCAGTTCCCATAACAGCCTGAAAACCAGTGGGAGAAGAGTATTGCCGATACGGAGTGCCTTCGCCTGACCGTACAATAGGGCCTGTGCCGCACGGGTATAACTCAACCCAGCTTTCAGCCCAGCCACCGCCCCGGTCGCGGGCCGATTCTTTTTGGATATCGCCGCAGACTTTGCC
>JALYUI010000157.1 GCA_030853845.1 Bacteroidota bacterium
GGCCGGGGCGGCGGACGGCCGCAGCTGCTCCGGCTCCAGGTGCGCCGTGCCCAGCAGCAGCCGCACGCTGAACGTGGTGCCCTGGCCCGCCACGCTTTCCACGGCCACGGTGCCGCCGTGCAGGCTCACCAGCTCCTTCACCAGGGCCAGCCCGATGCCCGAACCCTCGTGGGCCCGGCGCGCGGAGTCATCAACCTGGTGAAACCGGTCGAAAATGAGCGGCAGGTGGGTGGCCGGGATGCCGCAGCCGGTATCGGCCACGGTGATGACGGCGGCCGGCGCGGCACCGTCTTCGGCTCTCACCAGCACCTCCACCCGGCCGCCGCCGGGGGTAAATTTCAGCGCGTTGCCCAGCAGGTTGGTGAGCACCTTCTCCAGCAGGTCGGCATCGAAATACACCTCCAGAGGTGAAACCAGCGGGGGCAGCGCCAGCGTCAGGCCCAGGTCGGCGGCGTGCGACTGAAAAGCCGCCACCTGTAGCCGCACGAAGCCGTGCAGGTCGTGCGGGGCGGCGTGCAGGGCCAGCTGGCCGGCTTCGAGGCGGGCCACGTCGAGCAGCTGGTTGATGAGGGCCAGCAGGCGCGCGCCGTGGCGGTGCATGAGGTGCAGCTCGGGGGCCACCGGCCCGGCGGCGGGGGTGTCGAGCAGCTGTTCGAGCGGCCCCAGGATGAGGGTGAGCGGGGTGCGCAGCTCGTGGCTGATGTTGGTGAAGAAGCGGGTTTTCAGCTCGTCGCGCTCGGTGAGGCTCTCGGTGGTGCGCAGGCTGGCCTGCAGGTCGGCGTAGGCGAGTTGGAGCTCATCGGCGCGCAGGGCCAGGGCGCGGTTGGCGGCGGCCTGCACGGCTTCCTTTTCCTGGGCCACGGCCAGGGCCTGGTCGAGGGCCTCGCGGCGCTCCTGGCGGGCGATGTTGATGCGGTCGGCGAGCCCCAGCGAAATCAGCAGCAGGTCGATGACCGATGCGATGCGCGTGCCATACTCGGTGAAGAAGCTGGGGGGCAGCACGTGGAGCACCCGCAGGTAGTAGCTGGTGGTGGCGGCCAGCAGAATGGCCCAGCCGGCCAGGTAGTAGCGCGCCGGGCCATAGCCGGCCCGCACCGTCAGCGCCCCGGCCAGCAGCGTCACCGCCGAGCCGGTGAGCGGCAGCACTACCTCGGCCCACTGGCTCAGCCAATACCCGCCGGGCAGGCCCATAAAACCCAGCAAATCGAATAGCGGCAGCAGCAGGGTGGCCCAGGCCAGCGCCCGGAGCAGGCGGTCGAGGCGGGGGGTGTAGGTAGCCAGCTCCATGAAGGCGCGGGCAGTATGTATGCCCATCACCATGACTGCTACCAGCAGCGCGTGGTTCACCCAGGTGTCGAAGGCCGGCGAGGCCGTGGGCCACACAAACACCGCCAGGTAGTGCATCATGCTGGCCTGGAGCGCCCCGAAACTGGCCACAAAGCCCACGTAGTACAAGTAGGCCCGGTCGCGCACACTGATGAACAGGCCCAGGTTGTAGAGCATGAGCGCCAGCAGAATGCCGAAGTACACGGCCTCGCGCAGGTCGCTTACCCGGGTAACCTGCAGCTGGTGCGTGAGCTCGCGCAAACGCAGCTGAAACACATAGCCGGTGGCGTGCACGTACACCCAGGCGCTTTGGCCGGCGGGCAGGACCAGGCGCACGCTCGGGTGCCGGCCCGGCACGGCCTGGCCGTTGCGGAAGCGCCGGGCGTCGTCGACCACGGTACGGGCCAGGGGCCGGCCCAGCGAGTCGGTCACGAATACCTCAAAGTCATGGTCGCCGAAATGGGTATCGAGCACCCAGACGGTAGTGGCCCGGGCCCGGCTGCGCACCCGGGCGCGCAGCCAGAAATCGGCCCCATCGCCGCCGTAGTTGGGGATGCCCGTCGGCGCGGTCCGGAACCGGGCGGCCCAGGGTGAGGCCCCGATTTGAGCCAGCGTCAGGGCCGAATCGACGCGCAATATCTGTAGGTAGGGGTTTTCGAGCAGGTAGGTGGCAGCCGTGTCGCGCAGCACGAGGGTGGGCGGCTCGGCCGCGCGGGCGCGGCCCGCGAGCAGCAGGAGCAGGAATCCGAACAGAAGGGCCTGGGTTGGTTTCATTCCGCTTATTGCCGGGAAGCACGTGTCAATACGCCCGACGCGGGCCAACCGGATTGCCGGTGTGCAGCCCCACGCCCGGCCGGCCGGCCCCTGGTTTCCAACAAATAAAACACTAAGTCATGGCAATATTCTAAAATACGCTTACCATCGACGTTACATTTCAGGTAACCGACCCTCGCCGGCCCCTGAAACAGTGGCGAAAAGGGTTGGTTTTGTGTGGGTCAATCACCTAAAATACAAGGCGTTAAAATTCATGCAACGCTACTGCCAGCATTGGTAACGTGGGCATTAACACCGGGCTGACAAGTGCTTGCTACTTGCATCGTCATCCGGCCCTGGCAGGTGCCAAGGCGGGCTGACAAGTCCTGTATTCTTTTCACCTAACCCAACCTTTTTTCGATATGGACCCCTACTTCTACACGCTGCACGTGCCCCGGCGGGGCTGGCAGCTCCTCTTTTTCCGGCGGCCCTGGCTGCTGGTTATGCTGGCCCTGCTCACACTGGCCAGCCTCGCTCCCCGGCGCAGCCAGGCGCAGGTGGTGGCCACCTACACCTTCGCCGCCAGCACCACCACGTTCACGCCCCTGACCGGGGCCACGCCCACGCCCGTGCTGCTGGCCGACGAGGGCGTAACGGCGGCCCTGCCCCTGCCCTTCACCTTCCGCTTCGATGGAGTCGATTACACCTCGGTCTATGCCACGTCCAATGGCTGCCTGTCCTTCAACCCCAGCGCCGGTGGCGACTATCAAAACAGCCTGGCCACGACTCATCCCAACAACGACCCCCTGATTGCGGCCCTGTGGGACGACCTCGGCGGCGGTCAGGACCCCAGTAGCTTCGCCAGCTACGTGCTCACGGGCAGCGCGCCCAACCGGGTATTCACGTTTGAGTGGCTGAACTGGTCGTGGAATTATGTGGCTCCCACGGGCAGCGTATCGTTCCAAATCAAGCTGCACGAGGGCAGCAACCAGGTAGAGATGGTGTACCGCCCCGAAGCCGGGGCCGTTTTAAATCCCAGCGCCTCGGTGGGCCTGCGCTCGGTGGGGGGCTCGGGGGCGGGCAGCTTCCTCTCGGTCAGCGACCTGACCACGGGCGCCACAGCCTCCAACACCACGTCCAACGACAATATCACGGCCAAGCCCACGGCCGGGCTCGACTTCACTTTCTCGCCCACGGCCTGCACCGCGCCTACTTACGCCGCGCTGCCCCTGAGCCAGAGCTTCGAAACGGCCTGGACCGATGCCTGCGCCACCCACAACGCGGCCGGCATCAGCTGGCGGACCACGCCGCTTACCGGCGAAACCTCGTGGCGGCGCGACGACGACGGGGCCAGCGCCAACTGGTCGAACCCGGGCGGCTACCTGCCGGTGCCCGTGGCCAGCCAGGGCAGCCACGCGGCCGTGTTCCACAGCTCTTATGGCGCACCGGGGGCCACTGGCGGCCTCGACCTGTACGCCAACCTGAGCGGGGCCGGCATCAAGGTGCTGACCTTCGACTACAACAACTACTTGAATGGCACCCGCATCAACGACGACTACCTGGACGTGCTGCTCAGCACCGACGGCGGGGCCACTTTCAACCCGACGCCCCTGCTCACAGTGGGCTCGACGGGCAGCGCGGGCTACACCGCGCAGTCGGTGGTAATCCCGAGTACCTCGGCCACCACGGTTATTCGCTTCCGGGGCACCGCCGACTTTGGCTACTCCGATATCGGGCTCGACAATGTGGCCCTGATGGTGACTTCGTGCCCGCCGCCCACGGCGCTGGCTGCCAGCAGCATCAGCAGCACCTCGGCCAGTATCACGTTCACGCCCGTCAGCGGGGCTACTTCCTACGTGGTGACGTACACCCGGCAGGGCAACGCCGCCCAAACGGTGAGTACCGCCACTTCGCCGGTAGCCCTGAGCGGCCTCACGCCGGCTTCCATCTACACGGTAACGGTAATGACGGACTGCGGCGGCGGCAACACGTCGGCCACCACGTCGCCCATCTCTTTCACCACCGCGCCCACCAACGACCTCTGCGCCAGCGCTTCGACGCTGACCCCGGCCGCTACCTGCACGGCGACGGCCGGCACCGTAGGCGGAGCCACCACCTCATCGACCGATAACAAGCTCGACGTGTGGTATAAGTTCACGGCCTCCGGCTACGAGTACCACGTGGTGGTGACGCCGGCCACGGGCGCGACGATTAGCCCCGTAACCGAGGTGTACGCCGGGGGCAGCTGCCCCGCCAGCGGGGCTACGCCACTCTCCTACAACTCCAGCAGCAGCGACACCCACCTGACCGGCCTCATCCCGCTGACGGTGTACTATGTGCGGGTGTACGATTTCTACAACAACCCCCTGACGCCCACGGCGGGCGCGTTCAACATCTGCTTGACCCAGCCGCCCACGCCCACGCCGGCCAACGACCTGTGCGGCAACTCCCAGGCCATCACGCCGGCCACGCCCTGCGCCGGCACCACCGGCACGGTGGGCGGGGCCACATCAGACATTACTCTCGACGACAACGACGACGTGTGGTATAGCTTCGTGGCCGGCAGCACCCAGCACAACATTCTGGTGACGCCCACGGCCGGGGCCAGCCTGGTGACGGAGGTGTACGGCAGCGCCTGCCCGACCAGCAGCACCACGCCCCTCATCCACAACGCCAGCTCGAACAACACCCTCGTCACCGGCCTCACTGCGGGGCAAACCTACTTCGTGCGGGTGTATAACTTCTACTCCGCCAGCGGCTTCCTGACTCCCGCCGCCGGAGCCTTCACCATCTGCATTGATGCGCCGGCCCCGGCCAACAATTTGGTGGTGAGCACCACCATGAACATACCGGCCGGCACCTACGACAACGTAACCGTCACCAGTACGGGCGTGGCCACGCTCACGGGGACGCTCACCGTGAACCAGAGCCTAACGGTGATGGACAACGGCGTTTTCAACGACAACAGCCAACTAGTAACCGGCGCGGGCAGCTTCACGGTGAGCAGCGGCGGGACGCTGGCCGTGTGCAACGCGGCGGGCATCGATGGAGCCATCCAAACGACGGGTAGCAAATCGTACTCGACCGATGCCACCTACAACTTCGTAGGCACCCAGGGCAACCAGGTAACGAGTGCGGGCCTACCCACGCAGGTGCGCAACCTGGGCATCAGCAACGTCAACGGCACCGTGCTGACGGCCCACGGTGTAGCGGTGGCCCAGACCCTGACCGTATCCGGTACCGGCAACTTCAACGCCTCCGGCCAAACGCTGACGCTACTGAGCAGCAGCGCTGGTACGGCGCTGGTCGTGAACAGCAGCACCGGCGTGGTGAGCGGCACCGTGCAGGTGCAGCGCTACGTGAGCAACAGCCTGAACACGGGCCTGGGCTACCGCCACCTCAGCTCGCCGGTGGCTGGCGCGCCCGTTAGCCAGATAGGCAGCGGGGGTTCGCCCATCGTCACCAACCCGCTGTTCAACGCGGCTTCGGCCACGGTGCGGCCCACCATTGTGCCCTACCCCACGGTGTTCAGCTACGATGAAACCCAGGTACCGGCCGGTGGCAGCACCACCCAGGCTTTCGACCAGGGCTACCAGTCGCCGGCCAGCAGCAGCGCGGTAATGGGCACCGCCCAGGGCTACACCGCCCAGGTAGGCGGCGGCCAGACCCTCACCTTCAGCGGCTCGCCGAACAACGGCTCGGCATCTGTCACGGGCCTCGGCTACGGCAGCGCAGGCACCCAGGCCGGCTGGCACCTGCTGGGCAACCCCTACCCCGCGCCCCTCGACTGGAGCACGCTGAGCGTGGGCACCACTGCCACCGACAACCTGCAAAACCTGAGCGGCGCGGTATACGTGTTCCAAAGCTCGGGGCAGTACGCCGGCACCTACCGCACCTACCAGAACGGCCAGGGCGGCGACCCCATCATTGCCAGCGGCCAGGCGTTCTTCGTGCGCACGGCCGGCGTGGGCCAGAGCGGCACGTTCCGGACCAGCAATGCCAACCGCGTCACCACCTGGTCGGCTACCAACTCCACGCTCTACCGCGGCGGCAACGACCCGCGCCCACGCCTCACGCTGGCCCTGGCCAGCCCCGGCTCGCCCGCCGATGCCACCACGATGTACACCGAAGCCGGGGCCACGTCCGCCGTCGATGCCCGCTACGATGCCTATAAGCTGCGTAACCCCGGCGCGGCCAACCTCTACTCCCTGGCCGGGGCCGATGAGCTGACTATCAACGGCCTGGCTCCGCTGGCTACCGCCGATGTTGTCGTGCCGCTGGGCTTCTCACTCCTGGCTGCTGGCCCCTGCGTCATTCACCTCGACGACCTGGCCAACTTCGCCACCACCACCGGCGTGCTGCTGCGCGACAACTTCCTCGGCACCCTCACCGACCTGCGCCAGCAGCCCAGCTACGCCTTCACGGCTACGGCCGGCGGCCTGGCCAGCACCACTCGCTTCGCGCTGGTGCTGCGTCCGAGCGGCGCGCTGGCCACCCACGGCGGCCTCCAGGCCAGCCAGGTCACTTTGTACCCCAACCCGGCCCACCAATCGGCCACCTTGCTGCTGCCCGCCGTGGCCGATGCGCACACCGCCACTGCCGTGCTGCTCGACGCCCTGGGCCGCACGCTGTGGCAGCGCACGCTGCCCGTTGGCCCCACCGGCAGCAGCACCGTGCTCGACCTGCGGACCCTGTCTACCGGCGTGTACCTGCTCCGCCTGCAGGCCGGGACCGGCGCGCCCGTCACCAAGCGCCTCACCGTCGAGTAAGTCCTTTTTCCTCACTTCTTTCCAGCGCGCCGGGCCGGGTTCACTGGGTCGAGCCCCGGCGGTCCGGCGCGTTTAGAAAGAGCTTTTACAACCCTATTATGAAATCATTTTTTGCCCACTGGGCTACCCGCGCTGCCGGCCTTTTCCTGCTGCTGGGCTTGTCTGCGCTCGTGAGCCACGCCCAGCCTAGCTCGGGTGGCCCGCAGCCCGGCATCGCTCCCACCAGCACGCCCATCGATGGCGGCGCTTCCCTGCTGCTGGCCGGCGGTATTGCCCTCGGCCTCAAAAAGCTGCGCCGAAAGCCCCGCTAGTACCTGCTTAACTCATAAAGAAGCCCCGACCGCTCACGCGGCCGGGGCTTCCGGCTTTAAGACTGGCGCTGCAATTACAGCGTCCGCTTGATTTCCTTTTCTTCGAAGCCTTCGATGTTGTCGCCTTCAATCAGCTCGTTGAAGCCCTTGATGGAGATACCACACTCGTAACCCTGGCGCACCTCGCTCACGTCGTCTTTGAAACGCTTGAGGTCCTGAATGTCGCCGGTGTACATCACGATGCCGTTGCGCACCACCCGCACCTTGGTTTTGCGGGTTAGCGTGCCTTCCGTCATCATACAGCCGGCAATGGTGCCCACTTTGGTGATGTTGAACACCATGCGAACTTCGGCGTTGGCCACCACCACTTCCTGCACTGTCGGGGCCAGCATGCCTTCCATGGCATCCTTCACCTCGTTGATGGCATTGTAGATGATGCTGTACAGGCGAATGTCAATCTGCTCGTTCTCGGCCAGCTTGCGGGCACTCTGCGAAGGCCGCACCTGGAAGCCGATGATGATGGCGTCGGAAGCCGAGGCCAGCAGCACGTCGCTTTCCGAGATGGCCCCCACCCCTTTCGAGAGGATGTTTACCTTCACTTCCGGCGTGCTCAGTTTCAGCAGCGAGTCCGACAGGGCTTCTACCGAGCCGTCCACGTCGCCCTTCACCAGGATGTTGAGTTCCTTGAACGAACCGATAGCCAGGCGGCGACCAATTTCGTCCAGCGTGATGTGCTTCTTGGTCCGGATGGTTTGCTCGCGGGCCAGCTGCAGGCGCTGGGTGGCAATTTCGCGAGCTTCGCGCTCCGTCTCCATCACCTGGAGGCGGTCGCCGGCCTGCGGGGCACCCGTGAGGCCGAGCACCTGCACCGGGGTGGCGGGCGGGGCGGTCTTCATTTTCTTGCCGCGGTGGTCGGTCATGGCCTTCACGCGGCCGAAGTGCGGGCCGGCCAGAATGATGTCGCCCACGTTCAGGGTGCCGGTTTGCACCAGCACGGTAGTTACGTAGCCCCGGCCTTTGTCCAGCGATGCTTCGATAACGGTACCGATGGCACCACGGTCGGGGTTAGCTTTCAGGTCGAGCAATTCGGCTTCCAGCAGCACCTTTTCCAGCAGCTCCTCAATGCCAATGCCCGATTTGGCCGAAACCTCCTGGCTCTGGTATTTGCCCCCCCATTCTTCCACCAGAATGTTAATCTGAGAAAGCTCCTCGCGAATTTTCTCAGGGTTGGCCGAGGGTTTGTCAATCTTGTTGAGGGCGATAATAATTGGTACCCCGGCCGCCTGCGCGTGGTTGATGGCTTCCTTGGTCTGCGGCATTACCGAGTCGTCGGCCGCCACCACGATGATGGCAATGTCCGTCACCTTGGCACCCCGGGCCCGCATGGCGGTAAAGGCTTCGTGGCCCGGCGTATCGAGGAAGGTGATGGGCTGGCCCGACTTGGTGCGCACCTCGTAGGCTCCGATGTGCTGCGTGATACCGCCGGCTTCGCCCTTGGCCACACTCGCATCGCGGATGTAGTCAAGCAGCGACGTTTTGCCGTGGTCGACGTGGCCCATGATGGTCACGATGGGGGCGCGGTGCTTGAGGTCTTCCTCGGCATCGCCGGCGTCCACGTCAATCTCCTCTTCCTCAGCCGACAGGAATTCCACGTCAAAGCCGAACTCGTCGGCAATTACGGTAATGGCTTCGGCGTCGAGGCGCTGGTTGATGGACACGAACATCCCCATGCCCAGGCACACCTTGATTACCTCGTTCACGTTCACATCCATCAGCGAAGCCAGGTCATTGGCCGAGATGAATTCGGTGAGCTTGAGAATCTTGGCGTCGAGCTCGTTCTGGGCGCGCAGGGCCTCGCGGTCCTCGGCCAGCATGCTGCGCTTGTCGCGGCGGTACTTGGCGCGGTTCTGATTGTTGCCGCCCTTGTTGCCGCCGAGCTTGGCCAGCGTCTGCCGGATTTGCTCCTGAATCTGCTTTTCAGCCTGTTCCGGCGTGAGTGCGGGAGCGTTGGGCTTGGGCGCCGACGCCTGGCCGCCGCGCTGGTTGCCGCCCGGGCCGGGGCGGTTGCCACCCTGGCCAGGACTGCCACCGGGGCGGTTGCCCTGGTAGCCGCCACCCTGGCCGGGCGCACCGGCAGGGCGGTTGCCCTGGTAGCCGGGGCTGGGAGGCGACGAAGTGCTGCCGGCCGGGCCGGGCAGGCGGGTGCGCTTTTTCTGGCCGGGGCCAGCGGGCAGCCCACGCTTGCTCACGTCGGAGGAGGCAATCGGACGGGGGCCACGGCCACCCGGCCCACGCCGGTCGTTGCTGAGCGAAGAAAGGTCAATTTTACCGAGCACGGTCAGGCCCTTCAACGGGTCCGACTTCGCCACAATGGTGCTTTCGTCAACCGGAGCCGCGTCGGGCGTAGCCGCCACAGGGGTTGCCGGCGCGGCCGCTACCGGAGCAGCTGGTGCCGGAGCAGCGAGCGCCGCCGGAGCCGGGGCATCGGGTGCCGCCGCCACTGCCGGAGTGGCAGGAGCCGCTTCCGCTTTTGGCGCAGCGGGAGCCGGAGTTGCTGGTGCTTCCGCCTTCGGCGCGGCCGGAGCCGGCGCAGCTGGGGCTTCCGCTTTCGGCGCAGCCGGAGCCGGCGCTTCTGCTTTCGGCGCGGCCGAAGTCGTTGTTTCTGCTTTTGGCGTAGCTGGTGCTTCCGCTCTCGCCACAGCCGGTGTCGGCGCGGCTACAGGCGTGGCAGGCCGGGGGGGCACTACGCGGCCCCGGCTGTCGAGCTCAATTTTGCCGAGCACCTTCAGGCCGGGCGCGCTGGGCGCTTCGGCAGCGGGTGCCGGAGCCGCTGGGGCAACTGCCACGGGGGCCGGGGCGGGCGCAGCCGCTATGGGAGCCTCTGGCGCGGCCGGCTTGGGAGCCGGCGCAGGAGCTGCCACCGGGGCCGGCTTGGGAGCCGGGAATGCAGGCTTGGGGGCGGCATCGAGCTCACTCTGGCGCTTAGCCTGAATGACTTTCTGCGCCTCCTGTAGGTCGTGGACCGAAGATGCGAATTCCTTCTCAAGCGAGGCCACCTGCTCACCGGTGAGTTTGGTGGTGGGCTTGTTCTCTACTTGTATACCACGCTTGGACAGGGCTTCTACCACCCGGTCCATTCCAATATTCAGGTCTTTGGCCGCCTGTTGTAGCCGTTTCGGGGTTGCTTCCGCCATTCTATCTTTCTCGCGTACGATACGCTTCTAAGTGCAAAGGTATTACATTAAATCTTGCCAGCAGGGCACAAACCGCGCCTGCTGGCCCGATTTGTTACCCTTGCCGTACCGGCCGCGCGGCCGTCATTGGGCCGGCTCGGCGGGAGAGCTCGCGCCCGCTTCCTCAGCTGCTGTATTGGTTGTATCCTCGATAGCCTCCTCGGCAGTCTCCTCCGCCTCGGGGGCCAGGGGCGTATGCTCGGGCGTGGTTGCCGTGTCGGAAGCGTGCGTTACGGCTGCTTCTTCGGTGGCGATGCTGGCCTCCACGCGGCTTTTGGCCGCTTCCAGGGTGCTGGAATCCACGTCATCGTCAGCGAATTCCTGGCGGATAATGCGGTACACGTCATCCACCATTTCTTCTTCGAGCTCGGTGCGGCGCACGATGTCGTCCTTCTTTACGGCCAGCACGGCGCGGCCGGTGTCGAGGCCGATTTTCTTGAGCTCGGCCAGTACCCAGGGCTCGATTTCGTCCTGGAACTCGTCGAGCGAGATGTCCTCTTCGTAGTCGGTTGCTTCGCGGAACACATCGATTTCCATGCCCACAAGGCGGCTGGCCAGCTTGATATTGGCACCGCCGCGCCCAATGGCCAGGCTCACCTGGTCGGGTTTCATGAACACCGAAACGCGGCCATTCTCCTGGTTGATTTTCATCGAGCCCACCTTGGCCGGCGACAGGGCGCGGGCAATGTAGAGCTCCAGGTTATCGGTGTAGTTGATGATGTCGATATTCTCGTTTTCGAGCTCGCGCACCACCGGGTGGATGCGGCTGCCCTTCATGCCCACGCAGGCTCCCACGGGGTCGATGCGCTCGTCGTAGCTTTCCACGGCCACTTTGGCGCGCTCGCCGGGCTCGCGCACCACATTCTTAATCACGATGAGGCCATCGTAAATCTCGGGCACTTCCAGCTCGAACAAACGCTCGAGGAAAGCCGGAGCGGCGCGTGAGAGAATGATTTTCGGCGTACCGTTAATCACTTCCACGCGATGCACCACGGCGCGCACGGTGTCGCCCTTGCGGAACCGGTCCTTGGGAATCTGCTCGCCTTTTGGCATCACCAGCTCGTTGTCGTCCTTGTCCATGATGAGGGCCTCGCGGCTCCACACCTGGTACACTTCGCCGGTCACGATTTCGCCCACCTGGTCCTTGTACTTCTGGTACAGGTTGTCGCGCTCCAGGTCTTTCACGCGCTGAATCAGCGTCTGGCGGGCCATGAGCACGGCGCGGCGGCCGAAATCCTCTAGCTTGACGCCCTCGGCCACCGATTCGCCGATTTCGAAGTCGGGCTCGATTTTCTGGGCTTCAGCCAACGGAATTTTGTCGAAGTCCCAGATATCCTCCGAGTTGTCATCGACAATCTCGCGGTTACGCCAGATTTCGAGGTCACCGTTGTCGGGGTTGATGATGACGTCGAAGTTTTCGTCCTGGTCGTACTTCTTCCGAATCATGGTCCGAAACACGTCGTCCAGGATGCTCATCATCGTGGGCCGGTCGATGTTTTTGCTCCGGGCAAATTCGCCGAAAGATTCAATGAGTTCGTGGCTGTTCATGATAGTTGTCAGTTGTTTGTTGTCAGTTGCGAGGCTGTCCTGTTTCCAATTGCAATCAACAACTGACAACGAGCAACGGACAATTAGAAAAGCTTACTTAAAAGAGATAACCACTTTGGCTTCCTGGATATCCGCGAAGGGATAGAAGGCGGCGGGCAGCGTGGTTTTCTTGGTTTTTTGCTTGATAACTTCTTCAATTTCCACGCCTTCGGCGGTGGCGGCGGTGAGGGTGCCGGTTTTTTCGGTGCCGTCGGCCAGCTTCAGGGCCAGCGAGCGGCCGATGTGGCGCGGGTACTGGCGCGGGTCAGTCAGGGGCTGGTCGGCCCCGGGGCTGGTTACTTCGAGCGAATACGCTGATTCCTCGCCGTAATGCTCGTCGATGCGACGAGCCAGGCGGCGGCTGATGGTAGCGCAGGCCTGGATGGCCAGGCCATTGGGACCGTCGAGGGTGACGGTGACCTTGGGCAGCACCGAATCGGACACGGTAAGGCTCACGATGAACAGCTCCTCGTCGCCGATGGCGTCGCGGAGCATTTCCAGCAGCAGGGTACGGTCGAAGTGCATAGGTTTTGAAACAAGCGGGCAAAAAAAGAGGGGACTGCGCGTCCCCTCTTTATCAGATTGAATACCAACTTCGGGGCAAAGGTACGACAATCAGGGGCTGAAAGCAAGATGAGAGCAGCGGGGAGCGTGTTGGGGTAACTGCCGTTTCAGCAGCAGCTCGTGCAACTTTAGCGGCGGCCGGAGTCTTTGGCAAACCTTAGTGGCCCGCCCAAAGTTTCCGGGCAGCCCTGACGACCTTTACCAACTCATTCATCTTCATGCCCATGAAAACCCTTTCCCCCGCCTTTACGGCCGCCTGCGGCCTGAGCCTGCTGCTGGCCGGCACCGCCACCCTGGCGCAGACGACGCCAGCTCCCATGCCGGCCACCCAGGAAAAAATGCTGCCGCCCAATCCGCAGTCGCGGGCGCTGCTGGAGCCCAAGCCCAGCCCGGCCGCCACGGCCACCGGCAAAATCGGCGCGGCCAATGTGACGGTGAACTACAGCAGCCCGGCCGTGAAGGGCCGGGCCATCTGGGGTGGGC
>JALYUI010000185.1 GCA_030853845.1 Bacteroidota bacterium
GTAGTGGAATCCGTGAAAACCGAGCCCGCGCCCGCCGTAGCCGATGTGAAAGCCATGCGCCAGCAGCTTATCCAGCAGCGCCAGGGCCGCGAGGATGGCCTGATTTACGAGGCCATCAAGGCCCACGCCAACGTGAAAGACAACCGCGCCAAGTTCTTCTAGGCCGCGCAAGCCGGAACTTAAAAAGGGCCGTACCTTCGGGGGCGGCCCTTTTTCGTTTACCTGTAGCGTGGACTCTGCGAGTCCGCGCGTGAACTGGAACCAACTGCTCTGCTGCAAACAGTCCATTGAACGAAGCGGGCGAATCCGTACGTTTACCCCCCTGCAACCTGCTCGCCGCTCCGTAGTCGGTAGCATGGCACCTGACAGTTGAAGCTTATGCGTCCCTCGTTTCTTTTGCTCGCGCTGGCCCTCGGCCTGAGTGCCCCGGCCCTGGCCCAGCCCGGCCGCAACGGGGGCTGGGTGCCCACCAGCAGCAACAACCTGGCCCAGGACTACGCCCGCCGGGGTGAGTACGAGAAGGCCGTGTTTCTATTCGAGAAGATGCCCCCGCCCGAGCAGGCCGGTCCCACCGTGCTGCCCACCTACGTGACCTCGCTGCTGGCCCTGAAGAAATATAAAGAGGCAGAGAAGCTGCTGAAAAAGGCCCAGAAGCTGTATCCGGACGATGCCACGCTGGGGGTGGCCCTGGGCGGCGTGTACCAGGCCGCCGGCAACCAGCTGGCCGCCGACAAGCAGTGGCAGAAAGTAGTGGGCCAGCTGGTGCCCGTGCAGGTGGTGCCGGTGGCCACCGAGTTTGCCCGCCGCGAGCTGCCAGCCTGGACCGAGCGCACCTGGCTGCACGGCCGGGCCCTGGCCCACAACGACACCGAATACGCGCCCCAGCTTATCCAACTCTACACCCAGACCCAGAACCAGCCCCAGGTGCTGGCCGAAACCCTGCGCCTGGTGGCCCAGGATGAGCAGCAGCTGCCCTTCGTGCGCAATATGCTGCAAAATGCCCTGCACGAGGAAAAGGACTTCGACGCGCTGGAGAAGCTGCTGCTCACCGCCACCCAGCAGCACCCCGACCAGAATGCCTACAGCGAGCTGCTGCTGTGGCTCCAGACGCAGCGCCACGACTTCACCGGGGCGCTGGTGCAGGTCCGCGCCCTCGACCGCCGCAGCCACGCCGACGGCGTGCGCGTGCTGGAGCTGGCCGCCATTGCCCAGCAGAACAAGGATTACGAAACGGCCATCGAGGGCTTCGACTACGTGGCGAAGGAGTACCGCAATGGCCCGTACTACACCGCCGCCCGCCAGCGCCTGCTCCAGGCCCGCGAAGCCCAGGTGCGCGAAACCTACCCCGTGGACCCCGCCAAGGTGCGTGCCCTCGTGACGGAGTACGACCAGCTGCTGGCCGAGCTGGGCCGCACGCCCGCCACGGCCCCCATCATCCGCAGCCTGGCCAACCTCTACGCCTTCCAGCTCAACGACCGGGCCAGGGCCATGACGCTGTTGCAGGAAGTCATCGACATGCCCCGCGCCAGCGACGAGGTGGTGGACGAGGCCAAAGTGACCCAGGCCGACCTGTACCTGCTGAAAGGGGAGCCCTGGGAGGCCACGCTGCTGTATTCGCAGGTGGAGAAATCGCACAAGGACTCGCCCCTGGGCTACGAGGCCAAGCTGCGCAACGCCCGCCTGAGCTACTACGCCGGCGACTTCAAGCTGGCCCAGAGCCACCTGGATATTCTGAAAGAAGCCACCACCCGCGAAATAGCCAACGATGCCATGCAGCTCTCGCTGCTGATTCAGGACAACACCGTGGAAGATACCCTCGGCCTGGGCTTGAAAGCCTATGCCGCCGTGGAGCAGCTGGTGTTTCAGAACAAGCTGCCCGAAGCCATCAAGGGCCTGGATGCGCTGCTGGAGCGTTTCCCCGGCCACTCGCTGGCCGACGACACCTACTACCTCAAAGCCCAGCTGCAGCGCCGCACCGGCGACTTCCCCGGGGCCATTGCCACCCTGGAGCGCATCACCAACAACCCCAAGCCCGACGTGCTGAGCGACGACGCGCTGTTCCTGCTGGCCCGCATTCAGGAAGAAGATGTAAAGGACAAGGCCAAAGCGCAAGAGCTCTACAATCAGGTGATAACGAAGTACCCCGGCAGTATCTACG
>JALYUI010000227.1 GCA_030853845.1 Bacteroidota bacterium
AGCTCACCCTGAACAGCCTGAGTTACTACGGCCCTAACAGCGTGAAGCTGTTTCCAGACTTCAAATTCCAGTACAACGGGGCCAACCCCACCTATAACAGCAGCAACTGGGACGGCTGGGGAGCCTACAACCCCAACGGGGCCTCCTCCCACTACAGCAACGCCAGCGACCCCACCGCGTGGCACCTGACGGATATCATCTCGCCGCTCGGGGGCCGGGTGACGGTCGAGTATGAATCGGACGATTACAGCTCCGTTAGCGGCCAAACTATTAAGCAGCGAGTGCCAATAACTGGATTTAAAGGGCTAAGTGCTAACCGAGCCGCCTTTCGGTTTGATAACGCTAGTATCGCTCCATATGGCATATCCGATGAGGTGCTTAGCGGTTCTTATGTAGAATTGAAAGACATGAATGTTCCATATCTTCCAGGCACTTGTGGGAGTGCTGCATTCTCATTCGGTAATATAAGTTTTCCTTCCACGGTTATGGCTTTAAATACTCAAACGAACAGTTTTGAAATACAATACCCATTTAACAATGGGTACAACTGTCCCGATGCAAACTGGCGACCTGCCAGTGGTTACATCGAAGTGACGCTGCCCACTAAGCGGGGAGGCGGGGTGCGAGTGGCTTCGATGACGGTGCACGACGAGGGCAACAATGCCTACCGCACGGGGTATCTCTACACGCAGTCGGGGCAGCGCGCCGGCACTACCTCCGGGGTGGTGGCGCAGGAGCCGCCCTTGGTAAAAACCGTGGAATATCCGTTCTATAGCCTCTACGACTTTCCCAACACCCCGGTGCTGTATGCCAAAGTAACCGTGGTGGATGGCATGAAGAGCGATACCGATTTCACCCAAAAAACGGAGTACACCTTTAATACCCCGACGCAGAATTGCGTGAGCGTTAGCAGTTCTGCTATCGTGGACAACCTGAATTGGGGTGGCTACTACGGGACGACCATCCAGGATTCCAAGCTGTTTAACTTCGACGTGCAGAACCACAGTGCCCAGGTCGGGCGGATAGAGAGCATCAGAACCATTGATAATGCGGCCGTCACAACGGGGCAAATTGACTTTGGCTACACCGAGCAATTGCCCAATAACCAAGGAAAATTCACGTCGGGCTCGATGATATGCGAAGTGGCCCAAGGCCCCAACCGAACCGACACCAACCACTTTAAGCTGAGCCGCACCACCAAAACGGCTTATCCCAACGTGCTGACGTCGGTACGCACGACCTCGAACGGCGTGACCACGGTGAAAAACAACACCGCCTGGGATTTCCTGACGGGGGCAGTGCTCCAGGAAGATGAAACCCACGCCGATGGCAACACCTATCAAACGACGTCGGTCCCCGCTTACACCCAATACCCGGAAATGCGCTCCAAGGCCGAGAGCATTACCAATAAGAATATGCTCAGCCAAAGCGCCTCCTCCGCCGTCTACAAGCTCAATAGCAGCCGCGTGCCCACCACGCTGATGAGCGCCGGGGTGCAGACCTGGAACAAGAACTGGAACACCTATCGGCAATACAATGCCGCCACGGCGCAGTACGAAGCCGAAACCAACCCCACTCCCGTGTGGCGCAAGCACAAAAGCTATCGCTGGGCCAATAACCGGCCGGATGCTCAGGGCGGTACACCCGTAGCCGACTTCACGGCGTTCAACTGGGCGGCGGGTGCCAGCCAGGTGCCCAACTGGAACAAAGATGTAGAGGTGACGCAGTACGACCACTTCTCGAACCCGCTGGAAATAAGCGACCTCAACGGCGATTTCGTGGCCCGCAAGTATGGCCACAACCAAACGCAGGTAATGGCGCAGGCCATCAATGCCAAATATACGGAGCTGGCCTACTCGGGGGCCGAAGACCTGACCTCGTGGGGCCACTTTGGCGGCGAAGTACGCGATGCCGGCCTGCGCAGCCCGGCCCCTGCTCCCGTACACACGGGGCTTTACAGCAGCAAGCTGATGCCCGGCCAAATGGGGTTCACCTACAAAGCAATAGTCGGCTCAGAGGTGCTGCCGGGCCGGGCCTACCGTGTAAGTGCCTGGCTGTACAGCAGCAACGTAAACGTGGCAAATGGAAAAATTTACGCGCGTGTGAACAACAATATGGCGGGTACTCAACTGGCCGAAGCACGCATCAACTCAACCAATACCAAGAAGGCCGGCAACTGGTATCTGCTCAGCTTTGATGTGACCGTGCCAGCCAACGCCAGTGG
>JALYUI010000261.1 GCA_030853845.1 Bacteroidota bacterium
ACCCAAAGGAGCCGCCTTACGCTATACCCTGCGCCTGGTGCGCGACCAGAGCGTGGTGCGTACAGGCAGCGCGCAGGTAACAGTTGATGCGCAGGACCGGTGGGAAAAGCTTGCCCTGGATGTGGCCATCGATACTGAAGAACCGGCCGAGCTGGAAGTCTGGGTGGAGAACAAGGACGAAATGGATGTCTATTTCGACGATTTAAGCGTCGAGCACACTCTGGGTCCCATCGTGCAGGAAAATCATTTTTACGCCTACGGGCAGCGCAACGAGGGGCTGAGCTGGGCGCGGCCGTCCGTGCGCGGGTATGGGCGGGGATACCAGGGGCAGAACACCCGGTTTGATGAAGAGACGGGCTACGACAACTTTGAACTGCGGCTGTATGATTCGCGTATTGGAAGGTGGGTGAGTACCGACCCGATGGGGCAGTATCATTCACCATATATAGGTATGGGCAATGACCCAGTTAATAGTGCTGACCCAGATGGTGGTGAGACCAAGACTGATTTCTATAACAGCAGAAACCAACTAGTTCGTCATGTGGAAGATGGTTCAAATGCAATATTTTATCAAACAGGTAGTGGTGCAAATTTGCACTACGAATTTGGTGGCTTTGGAGGTGCAGGCACCAATTTTACAATCAATGTGTCATCTGTAATTGAACAACAGCAATTCTTGAATAACTCTAACGCTGACTTAGCAGCTGGTGCGGGAGTTGGAGGGACACATTGCAGTGAAGCAACAAGATGTGTAATGATGGCAGCTAGCGCTGCTTACGGCAACTCAAGCGCGATTATTCCTGGTCCATCAGCAAATGAAATGTACGGTCAGCTAGCAAAAGGTTCAGGTTGGTCGGAAACCACTCAAAACCAAGCTTTAGCTCATGCAAAAGCAGGCGGATTATCTGTAATTGCATACAAGAACTCAACAGGAGGTCACGGCCACATTGCTACTTATGCTGTAGGCGGCAACGTTCATAAGTATAGCTATTTGTGGAAAGGAAAGTCTGCATCAGATATGGGGGTAATATCGAACATTGGGCCGAAGGCCTATTCTGGCTCAGTTAGTATAAGGCGCTCATTCAGCACACTTAGTACAAAGAGCTATATTTACAGGCCGTCTAGGTGAGTTCACCGCACTTACTTTATTTTCAACCTTTTTAGTTTTCTGGTATGAAAAACTTCAAAATCAGTTTGTTGTCTTTGGTATTATTCACCATATCTTCAAGTTTCGGCTACTGCCAATCGATTGTAGGCACATGGCAAATAGGAACCAAGCAAACTGGGGAGACTGTTTTGGACTGTTATGTCTTCAAGGCGGATAATTCTTTTGAATACAGGACAAATACAGACATGGGTTTGAGTAGAATCCGCGCAATAGGAGGAACATACATATACAAAAAAGGGTATGTCGAACTTGTTGTTAAGTACACAAAAGAAGTTATAGGTGGTAGTATAGAGCGTAGCCATATTACGACTGGTAATGACTCTTGGTCAATAGAAGGAGGAGTATTGCAAAAGAAGCTAATAGCAAAGCCAATTAGCCAACCTCTTAATATTGCTTTTGATGGACCATCTATCATTGTTTTTGATGAGGGAAGTAAATTCTACAAGATAAAGTAGTCTCTTATCAATAAGAAATGAATTATATAATCAATTTACAGCCAACTGCTTATGAAAAATATATTTCTTCTTGCTTTCCTTCTAATACTGATTGATTATCGTTCAGCTCATGCCCAATGGACCAGTACCGGCCCAGGCACGCAGTCCCTGTCCTCCATCACGTTCCTCAACTCCACTTACGGGTGGACCTGTGGCTCGGCAGGCAGCTTATACAAGACCACGGATGGGGGCGCAACGTGGCAGTACCAGTCCAACTTCGCCACGCCCGGCCTGCTCAACCGGCTGCGGTCGGTGGGCTTGCTGTCCATGTCCAGGGTCATGCTCATCTATGAGACGCCGCTTAATCCCCAGCCCACGGCCACGTACTACAGTTCCAATACGGGCATGGTCTTCGCTGCCCAGGAGTACGGCACCTTCAACCGGCTGGTGTATCATCCCGGCATCCAGCTCAGCTTGCTGGTGGGCGACAACGGCACGGCCCGCGTGGCCTTCAACCGAAACGGGCCGTGGCAAAACACGCCCAGTGGGACCCAGGCCAACCTGCGGGCCGGCGACTGCCCCACCGAGCATGTTTGCTACGTGGTGGGCGATGGCGGCATGATTCGCCGCAGCAATGCCATCCTGAATGGGTTCATCGGGCAAAATAGCGGGACCTCCAACCGGCTGAACGGCGTTTCGTTCGCCGATTCCACGCTAGGCTGCGTGGTGGGCCAGAGCGGCACCGTGCTACGTACCACCAACGCCGGCACGACCTGGACCCGTATACCCGTGCCGACGACAGTGAATTTGAACGACGTGTGGCTGGTCAATGCGCAGGTCGGCTTTGCCGTGGGCGAACTGGGCACCATCCTGCTCACCACCGATGGCGGCCTGACGTGGCGGGCCGAATCAACCAACACGTTCGAAACCCTCTATTCGCTTACGGCCACCGCCGATG
>JALYUI010000287.1 GCA_030853845.1 Bacteroidota bacterium
CATCGGCGCGGTGCGAGTAATCGATTTCCTGGATGCAGCGGCCACTGGGGATGTAATACTTGGCCGTGGTCACCTTCAGCTGCGAGTTGTAGCTCAGCGGCCGGGTAGCCTGCACGAGGCCCTTGCCGAAGGTGCGTTCGCCCACCACCACGGCGCGGTCGTAGTCCTGCAACACGCCCGACACAATTTCCGAGGCCGAAGCCGAGCGGCTGCTCGTGATGATGGCAATCGGAATCTGGGTATCGAGCGGTACGTCGAGGGCCTTGTAGGTTTTGTTCCACTCCGTCACCTTGCCCTTGGTGCTCACCACGTCAAGCCCCTTGTCGATAAACAGGTTGGAGATATTCACCGCTTCGTTGAGCAGGCCGCCGGGGTTGTCGCGGATGTCGAACACAATTTTCTTCGCACCCTGCTCCTTGAGCTTGGTTACGGCGGCGCGCACCTCCTTGCCTGCATCCACCGTGAAGCTACCGAGCTGGAAGTAGCCCACATCGCCGGAAATCATGCCCGTGTAGGGCACATTGTCGACCTGAATTTTATCGCGGGTGATGTTAATTTCGACGGGTTTTTCCTGGCCGTAGCGCGTCACCATCAGCTTCACCACCGAATTAGCCTGGCCCTTGAGCAGCTTGCTGATGTCGGCATTCGACTTCTTATCGACTATTACGCCGTTGATGTCGAGGATTTCATCGCCAGGGAGCAAGCCGGCTTTCTGGGCCGGGTAGCCCTCGTAGGCGCTTTGCACTACGGTTTTGCCGTTGCGCTTCACCACCGAGGCCCCGATGCCACCGTACTGCCCGGTAGTCATGGTGCGGAAGTCCTCAATATCGTCCTCCGGAATGTAGTTGGTGTAGGGGTCGAGCGAACGCAGCATGGCGTCGATGCCGGTTTTCACCAGCTTGGCGGGCGTTATCTCGTCGACGTAATAGGTATTGACTTCCTTGAACAGCGTGGCGAAAATGTCCAGGTTCTTGGCAATTTCGAAGTACCGCTCATTGTCGGAAGCAGCGCGGAACGAAACCAGACCCAGCGTGCTCAAGGCCAGGGTAGCGAGTAGCTTTTTACGGATAGTCATAAGGCAACGGATAGCGGGCTGAATCTACACGATAACGGGCGAGGGCGAGCCGCCGGGCGGTGCGTCCAATAAACGAAGAAACGCGGAAATCAATTTCTTTTCGACTACCGCGTACTCACTTTTTTCTTTCCCCGTGAAGATAATACCCAGAAGATACACCTGATGCCCGCCGGGTTGCTCCAGCAGCCGATATTTATTGAGCCGGTAGGCTTCGCGGATGAGCCGCTTGAGCCGGTTGCGGTCGACGGCCCGCTTAAACGTGCGCTTGCTCACGCTGATGAGCACCTGCGGCGGGGCCGTGGCAGGTGCCGCGTTTTTTATCCAGACGATGCGCAGGGGGTAAACGCCGAAAGAGGAACCCTGCTTGCTAAAAAGCTCTTCGATGAGCTTCTTGCGGCACAGGTGTTCCTCTTTGGGGAAGATATATTTTCTCTTAGCGGTTGGCTGAGAGCTGTTCGCGGTTAGCTCGTTCACGTTGCGTACTTGTCGGCCGCTGCTTTAGCAGCAAAAGCCACTTTGGGAGGGCCAAAAATAGCGAAGCCGCATTGCAGCGACAGAACTAAACCTGTCTCAGCAATGCGGCACTCGGCCAGCAAAAAGCCAGAAGCTTTCAGCTAACGGCTAAAAATTCTAGCGCTTGTGCTTGCCTTCGTCGGATACGGTGAGGCGCTTGCGGCCTTTGGCACGACGACGGGCCAGCACGTTGCGGCCATTGGCGGATTCCATGCGGAGACGGAAGCCGTGGTTGTTAACGCGCTTGCGCTTCGAAGGTTGATAGGTGCGTTTCATCTTAGTTCTAGTTTCAAGTTGGGCCGGCAAAGGTACGGGCTCTGGCTGGAAAAGACAAGGCCCCCAGACACTTTTAGCCGCAATGGCGTCGGGCTTGCTAGCTTTAGCGCCTCACTATCTTATTTTGGCGATGATTCAGTACCGCGTTTCCTACGAAAACCCTCTCACGTCTTACCTGCAAATCGAGCTGACGCTGAATGTGTCGGCTGAGGCTGCCGCCCCGCTGGAGCTCCAGCTTCCCGCCTGGCGGCCCGGCCGCTACGAGTTGCAAAACTTTGCCCAGAAGGTTCAGCACGTGGTGGTTGAGGATGTGGCCACCGGCCAGCTCCTGCCCTGCCGTAAGCTCACCAAAGACCGATGGGAAGTGGCCAACACCGCCGGCCGCGACGTGCGGGTGCGCTACAACTTCTATGCCCACCAGATGGATGCCGGCGGCTCCTGGCTCGATGAAACCCAGCTCTACCTGAACCCGGTACAGGCCCTGATGTACGCCGAGGGCCGCCAGCACGAGGAATGCGAGCTGACCCTGGCGCTGCCCGAGGACTGGCAGCTGGCCTGCGGCCTGCCCCAATCACGCCCCAACGTGCTGGCCGCACCCGACTTCGACCACCTAGCCGACTCGCCCCTGATTGCCAGCCCGCTGCTGGTGCACGAGCAGTACGAGGCCGGCGGCATTCCCTTCCACGTATGGGCGCTGGGAACGGAGGCGCTGGTGAACTGGAACAAGCTGCTGGCCGATTTCAAAGCCTTCAGCGAAGAGCAGATAATGCTATTTGGTGGCTTTCCGGTGGCCGACTACCACTTTCTGAATCAGTTTCTGCCCTATAAGCACTACCACGGCGTGGAGCACCACAACTCGACGGTGATTGTGCTGGGGCCGGCCGGGCAGCTTAGTACCGACGAGCTGTACAAGGAGCTGCTGGGCGTGAGCTGCCACGAGCTGTTTCATACCTGGAACATTAAGAGCATCCGGCCCGCTGAGATGCAGCCCTACGACTACAGCCGCGAAAACTACTTCCGCACCTGCTTCATTGCCGAGGGCATCACTACCTACTACGGTGAGTACTTGCTGGCCCGCAGCCATGTGCGCACCCCGGCGCAGTATTTCTACGAGCTGAACACGGTGCTGCGCAAGCACTACGACGACGCGGGCGGCGACCACCTCTCGCTGGCCGATGCCAGCATGGACCTCTGGCTCGACGGCTACAAGCCCGGCGTGCCCGACCGCAAGGTGAGCGTGTACCACAAGGGCGCGCTGGTTGCCCTGCTGCTCGATTTGACGCTGCGCCAGCTTTCGGGCCACGCCCACAGCCTCGACGACGTGATGCGCCGGCTATATGAGGAGTTCGGCAAAACTGGCATCGGCTACACCGAAGCCGACTACGAGCGGCTAGTGAGCGAAGTGGCCGGGCGCGACATGCAGGCCTACTTCGACAAGTTCATCTACGGCACGGCCCCGCTGCTGGTGCCGCTCGATAAGCTGCTGCACACCGTGGGCTGCCAGCTGCTGACCGCCCCCAATCCCTCGCACGCGGAGGCCAGCTTCGGCCTGCGCACCACCTCGCGGGCCGACCGCACCGACGTGAGCTACCTCTGGCCCGGCTCGCCGGCCGGGCAGGTGCTGGCCGTGGACGACGAGATTGTGGCCGTGAACGGCCGCCGCGAGGTACCTAATGCCCTGCTCCTGCTACCCGGCAACGCTCCCCACTACGAACTGACGGTGCTGCGCCAGAACCGCCTGCTCACCGTGCAGCTCAACGCCGCGCCAGGCCGTAGCTTCGGCCCGCGCTACGAGGTGCGCCAGCTGCGCGAAGCTGATGAAGCCCAGCAGCAGGGGTTCCGGCAGTGGCTGGAGTGGGATTTTTAGGTTGGGCGCATGATGAACTCACGAATGCGCTGGCCCCGCTACCTGATTTTCTTGGTTGGGCTGCTGGCAAGCAGTTGCGACAATGCCGCGCCCTCTAAGCAAGAGCATATGCGCATACCGGCCCTAACGATTGCGCCGGTGGTTGACTCTACCCGGATGCAGGCGCTCCGCGATAGTCTGGCGATACTGGCCGCCGCTTCAGATACCTTCCGACTGAACACCGGCCGCGTTTTTCAACTGGAAGTTATCACGGAGAAACAGTATAACCAGGCAATGGCTCCAGAGCAGGAACATCAATTCCCTCCTGACTCAGCAGCCGCCGCCGCCACCGAAGCAGCCTATTTGCAGGCATCAGCCGGCCGCGTATGGCGGGTAGCAGACACGCTTTTTTTCAAAACTGAGCAAGGCAAAATTACCCGGCTACAGGATGGGCCCACTCATCTGGATGATGAAGACAGCTACGAAGGCTACCGCTACCTCGATAACCTCAGTGCCATTCAGCAATGGCTGGTTGAGGTTGGGCAGTGGGAAGGCCGCTACTACCTGCTTATCAACCAGCAGACCGGCAAACGCACCGAACTGATTAGCTACCCCGTCATCTCACCCGATAAGCTGCAATTTATCTGCGCCAACTCCAGCCCGACCGGCTATAACTGGAACGGTTTGCAACTGTGGTTAAAACCCAAAGGATTGCCCCCGCAACTCCGCTGGCAACGCCTCAGTGATGCTATTCAACCCGGCATAGCTGCTATTAGCCCCCGCTGGGAAAACGCGAAAACGTTGGTATTTCAGGAGGACTTCCTCATCGCTGCTAGGTACGTGCGAATACGCCTTTAACACAAAAGCCCCCGCCAGACGAATCCGGCGGGGGCTTTTGGCGAGGGCATCACCCGCGGCTAGTGGGCCTTGCTGTTATCGGCACCCTTTTTCATGGGGCCTTTATTCACCGACATCGGCTTGTTGTTTTGCGGGTTGCTGCGAATGTTGCTTACGCCCTGGCCGGCGTCGTTGCCATCGGTGGTGTTGCCGTGGGCCGATACGTTGGTCGTGTTCGGGCTTTGTACCATCGTGCTTTTGCGGCCCGTATTGGCCGCCGGGTTCACGGAGGTTTTATCGTTGGCGAGGATGGCCTCTTTCTTGTGCATGCTCATGGCGGGAGGGATTTTTAGATGAAGAATGAATACTAATAGCTAGTAGTTCTACCTTGTTCCGGCCTAAAAAGTTGTCCCTCATGCCCAAGCTGAAACCTAGGCCACGTTGGCGATGGCCGAAGCCGGCACCACCTTCACCAGCTCGGCGAATTGGGCTTCGCGAGTTTCCAGCTCCTCAGGCTTGAGATTGAGCAGGCGCTCGGTGCCGAACTTTTCGACACAGAACGAGGCCATGGCCGAACCGTGAATCACGGCACGCTTCATGTTTTCGAAGCTGATATCGTCGGTGGCGGCCAGGTGGCCGATGAAGCCGCCCGCGAAGGTGTCGCCCGCACCGGTGGGGTCAAATACTTCTTCCAGCGGCAGGGCCGGCGCGTAAAACACCTTATTCTTGTGGAAGAGCAGCGCGCCGTGCTCGCCCTTTTTAATAATGAGGAATTTCGGCCCCATGTCCATGATTTTCTTGGCGGCCTTCACCAGCGAGTATTCGCCGGATAGCTGCCGGGCCTCTTCGTCGTTGATGCTTAGCACGTCGACCATCTCGATGGTGGCAATGAGCTCTTCGAGGGCAATGTCCATCCAGAAATTCATCGTGTCCATCACAATCAGCTTGGGCCGGTTGATGAGGCGCTGAATAACGAGGCGCTGCACCTGCGGGGCCAGGTTGCCCAGCATCAGGTACTTGCAGTCCTGGTAAGCGTCGGGGATGATGGGGTCGAAATCGGCCAGCACGTTGAGCTCGGTCACGAGGGTTTCGCGCGAGTTCAAATCCTTCGAATACTTACCCGACCAGAAAAACGACTTCTCGCCCTGCTTGATTTGCAGGCCCGTGGTATCCACGCCGTGCTCTTCGAGCAGCAGGATGTCGGACTGCGGGAAATCGTCGCCTACCACGGCCACCAGCTTCACGGGCTTCAGCGAGTAAGAAGCCGACAGGCTGATGAATGTGGCGGCACCGCCGATGATTTTATCGGTTTTGCCGAAAGGGGTTTCGATGGCGTCGAAGGCGACGCTGCCGATAACGAGCAGGCTCATGCAGGTAAATTGTGGTGAATAAAAAAAGACGAATCAACCCTTCCGACCAGCGGAGGTAAAGCAAGCAACAAAAAAGTCCCCGGATAATTCTCCGGGGACTCTTTTTCGAGGGTAAATAATGGGGCTCGAACCCACGACCTTCGGAATCACAATCCGACGCTCTAACCAGCTGAGCTATATCTACCGTGTTGGTTTTGGTGGGGCAAAGATAAGGCGCGGAAG
>JALYUI010000294.1 GCA_030853845.1 Bacteroidota bacterium
TCACTGCGTTCAGCATGACGTTCTTTCTGTTCACTGTTCACTGCTCACTGCTCACTGTTAATTGTTAACTGATTCCATCCGTGCCAGTACGGAGATAAATATGCCTGCTAGCACGGATTGACCGGAATAAGCAGAAATAGGTCCTTTGTAGTGCGCTATATATCTAACGGCGCCACCTTTTTTCTGCTTTTTTATGAAAAACGCCGCCTTTGGGCGCTGGCTGCTGGCCCTAGCCGCGCTGGCCACCGTGCTGCCCTCCGCCCCGCTGCTGGCCCAGAAGCTGGCCATTGAGAAAACCCACGATGTATCGGGCAAGGCCAAGCGCGGCTTTCTCGACGACGTGAACGTGAACGAGGCCGCCAACAAGGTCGACCTGGTGTTCTGCACCAAGGCCACCAACCGCAAGGTGAAGTTCGAAACCTACCACTTCGACAGCCAGTTCAACTTCAAGAGCATGGACGAGAGCGAAGAGCCCGTGGAAAAGGTGAAGCGCTACCGGGGCGACACCTACGACGTGCCCGGCGTGACCGTGGAGCCCAACATGATGGGTACGTTGGTGCTGCGCCGCAAGCAGGCCCACTACACCTGGGACTGGTTCTGGGGTGGCTACAATAAGAAGATTGAGATTCTGGAGAAGGTGAAGCCGCGCGGCGACAACGGCTCGTTCTACCAGTATTCGGCCCACACCGAGTACGACCAGACCGGCAACGTGGTGGTCATTACCTCCAGCAAGGACAAAATGGGCAAGGGCTCCGACCCGCTGCGCATGTTCAAGGAGTTCCACGTCCTGAAATTTAACAAGGACCTGGATTTGGTGTCCGATACCCCTATTCAGTTTGACAAGCCGCAGTTTGTGGTGATGGCCGGCAAGCTCGACCCCCGGGGCGAGCAGGGCGAAGATGCCGACGACTCGGCCGACCCGGAGTATGACATGGGCATCCTGTTCGCGCCGGTAGCCATCCAAGGGCAGAAGAAGCAGGCCGACCCACAGGCGACCAACTACACCTACGTGCGGGTAGGGGCCGATACCAAGCAGAAGGAGCGCGTGAGCATTGCCTCGCCCAACAGCATCTGGCTGGCCAATGGCATGGCGACTTTCAAGGATGGCACGGTGGCCGTGTTCGGCCCGGCCAACGACAAAACCGACGACTATTTCAACGAGGACATTACGCCCCAGGTGGCCAATGAGGCCGTGCGCGGCCCCTTTGAGGACAAGTTCAAAGCCAAAAACTTCGAGCTGCTGAAGATTAAGGACGGCGCGGTGGCCTTCATCACCAACACGCCGGTACCCGAGTTCGAGCAGAAGCTGCAAACCCCGCCCGCCCAGAAGCGCACGCCCGAATACACCGGCAAGCGCTTCAAGCTCGACGGCAGCCTGGTACTGCCCAACGGCGACTTGCTCATCAGCGGGCAGAGCTACGGGCTGGAGCGCGGGGCCTTCGGGCTGGGCGCGCCCAAAACCAGCAGCAGCGGCGCGGGTCTGGCCGGCGGCCTCGGCGGCCTGATGAGCGGCAAGGGCGGTACCACCATGGCCACCGCCGCCAACAACCGCCAGTATAAGGACGTGATGATGTTTCACTTCGACCCGCAGGGCCACCTGCGCGCCCAGTACGGCGTGCGCCGCCAGGAAAACAACAAATACAGCGAGCAGAACCCCAACGAGCAGCACCTGTACCCGGCCCAGGATGGCCACAGCCTGTACTGGATGATTGGCGAAATCAGCGGCGTGCGCGAGATGAGCGGCATGGAGTCGGGCGCGGCCAAGGTGCTCTACTACCCGGCCGTTGCCAAAATCGACCTGGCCACCGCCAAGCTCAGCAACTTCGCCAAGTTTGGTAACGAGCAGTATTTCCTCAACAACTCGATGCCCCAGCTGCCGATAGGTGGCAAAAACAGCATCGTTTACTTCGGCGAAAACAAGAATGGCAAGACCATGTGGTTCGGCCAGATGCCGCTGGAGTAACCGCAACGCCGCGCAACGCCAGATTTCTCCGTTTTTTAAACGCCGGGTAATCAGCCAATGAACGCTTCTGCCGCGCCAAACAACGCGGCAGAAGCAAAATATCTCTCCCGCAGGCTTGCTTTCAGAGAAAGTCATCGTACTTTTGCAGAACCAAACAGTGCGGGGTGGAGCAGTTGGTAGCTCGTTGGGCTCATAACCCAAAGGTCACTGGTTCGAGTCCAGTCCCCGCTACCTAAAAGGCCGTTTCCAATATGGAAACGGCCTTTTCTTTTGCCCGTAGGATGCGTTCCAGGATAAACCCGGTTGACAGGATGTCGGCAAGCAGGTTGGTGGTTTCGAAAATACTGCTCTGCTGGGTATAAGATTTGCCGCCGTGTTTCTTTGTTGGGTAGAGAGTTTTTGGTTGCCAGCTCGGCTGAATGGCAAAAGCCCCGCGCTCTCAATTGAGGCCTTGTCCTTACCCAAATCTGGGGTCGTTGCTTCGATCGGACCGCCTAGGGCAGTCCGACTGGACCGGTCAAGCGCCGCCGGAAGGCAGCCAGATAGTTTTGGGTAAGGACAAGTGCTCTCAATTGAGGGCGGGCTTTTATAGTAGCGTGGGGCTGACCAGGCCGCTTCACAATGGCCGTTGAAAACCAGGCCGGCTGTTACGCTGTTCCCCGCTTGGGATACGAAGGCTTTTTAGAGCGACTCCAGCCCTGCCGGCAACCCGCGCGTATGGTGTGCGCAACCTTGCACAGCGCCCTGTTCGCCGCCCAAGCGGTGGGCGGAAGCGTCGGGCTGAGGCACCAAACCGGAGTGTTGAGTACATCGTGCCACCGATGGCCTACCCAAAATCACAGTTTTCAGCGCAAACTACTATGCTGCACATAACCGACGACAAAACTGACACCAAAACATTCGAGATGGCCGGCAAATGCCCCTTCGGTGGCGACCGCATCGGCGGCGCGGAAGGGGCATCGCCCACCCTGTCCGACTGGTACCCCAATCGGCTGCGCGTGGAGCTGTTGCACCACAATGCTCCGGGTGCCAATCCGCTCGGCGAGGACTTTAAATATGCCGAAGCGTTCAACGCCCTCGACTTGGAGGCGCTGAAGCAGGAAATTAAAGGCTTTTTGACTTCTTCGGTGGACTGGTGGCCGTCGGACTACCATAACTACGGCCCGCAGATGATTCGCATGGCCTGGCACTCCGCCGGTACCTACCGCATCTCCGACGGCCGGGGCGGCGCCGGGGAGGCCCTGCAACGCTTCGCGCCCATCAACAGCTGGTGGGACAATGGCAACACCGACAAGTCGCGCCGCCTCATCTGGCCCATCAAGCAGAAATACGGCAGCGCCCTGTCCTGGGCCGACCTGATTGTGCTAACCGGCAACTGCGCGCTGGAAATCATGGGCTTTCCCACCTACGGCTTCGCGGGCGGCCGCCACGATGCCTGGGAGGCCGACGACGCTACCTATTGGGGTCCCGAAGTGTGGGACGGCGATAAGAAACACACGCCCGACGAGATGGTGAGCCGCGACAAGCGCTGGCGCGGCCGGAACGGTGATGCCGACTACGACCTCGAAAACCCGCTCGGGGCCACGCATCAGGCCCTGATTTACGTGAACCCCGAAGGCCCCTACGGCAAGGGCGACCCGATGGGCGCGGCGCGCGACATCCGCACGTCCTTCTCCCGCATGGCTATGAACAACGAGGAAACCGTGGCCCTAATTGCCGGCGGCCACGCCTTCGGCAAGAGCCACGGCATGGTGCCGGCGGCCGAAATCGGGACCCAACCCGAAATTGCGCCGATGGAGGAGATGGGCATGGGCTGGCACAACCCCAGGGGCAAGGGCAATGCCGAAGACACAATGACCAACGGCATCGAAGGCAGCTGGACGCCAAACCCGACCCAGTGGGACAACGACTACTTGGTGAACCTGTTCAAGTTTGAGTGGGAGCAGACCAAGAGCCCGGCTGGTGCCCTGCAATGGACCCCGATTGACAAAAGCGCACCCAAAACGCCCGACGCGCACATCAAAGGCCAGATGAACGCGCTGATGATGATGACCACCGACATTGCCCTGAAGGAGGACCCCGAATACCGCAAGGTGTGTGAGAAATTCCTCAACGACTTCGACGCCTTCACGCAGGCCTTTTCCAAAGCCTGGTACAAGCTGACCCACCGCGACATGGGCCCGCGCGAGCGCTACCTCGGCCCCGAGAAGCGCAACGAAAACGACCTACTGTGGCAGGACCCCATCCCAGTGGCCGACTATGATTTGGTGGACGCGGCCGACATTACGGCGCTCAAGCAGTCGATTATGGAATCGGGCATTTCCGGGTCTGACCTGGTGTACACTGCGTTTTCCGCCGCCGTCACGCACCGCAGCAGCGACAAGCGCGGCGGGGCCAATGGCGGGCGGCTCGCGCTGGCCCCGCAAAAGGACTGGGCAGTGAACAAGCGGACGGTGCCGGTAGTGGCTGCGCTGCGCACGGTGATGACGGATTTCAACGGTCAGCAGGCCGGCAACAAAAAGGTATCGCTCGCCGACCTCATCGTACTGGGCGCTTGCGCCGCACTCGAAAAAGCGGCGGCCGACGCGGGCTTTACCACGACGGTTCCCTTCACGCCGGGCCGCCGCGACACCACGCAGGAGCTCACCGACATCGAGATGTTTACGTGGCTCAAGCCCGTGGCCGATGGCTTCCGCAACTACCTCGATGAGGATTTTGACCAGATTTCGCGGGGCGTAGCCCCGGAAGAACTGTTCCTCGACAAGGCCCAGCTGCTCTCCCTGACTTCCCCGGAGTGGGTGGCGCTGGTGGGCGGCCTGAAGGCCATGAACGCCAACCACGACAGCTCGGCGCATGGCATCTTCACCGACCGCGTGGGCGTGCTCACCAACGACTTCTTCACCGTGCTCACCAGCATGGATTTCGATTGGAAAAAGACGGATGCGAAGGGCATGACCTTCTCGCTCAACGACCGCACCACGGGCGCACAACGTTTTACGGCGACGCGCTCGGACCTTATCTTCGGCTCCAACAGCCAGTTGCGGGCCGTGGCGGAAGTGTACGCCGGCAGCGACGGCCACAAGCGCTTCGTGAAAGCATTTGTGAAGGCGTGGGATAAGGTGATGATGCTCGACCGCTACGACGTGAAAGTATAAGGGCGGTACAGCCGAATAGTGGACCAGTGGTTCTGGGCGCTGGTGAGAGCCTTACCGCTCCCGCTACTTAAGAGGAGGCCGTTTCCTGGCAGGAAACGGCCTCTTGATTTGTCCGGGATTTCCCAACGCCCACTGTTTCCTTCAGGCGGTGCGTTCGTTTATTTGCAGGTACCGCGCCGTGCGGCTCCCCGCCACCCGGGCCACCTCGGCCGGCGTGCCGGCTGCCACTACTTTCCCGCCCTCGTCGCCCGCGCCGGGGCCGATGTCGATAACCCAGTCGGAGCCGGCCACCACGCGCATGTCGTGCTCGACTACGATGACGGTGTTGCCGGCGGCCACCAGGCCCTCCAGCTGCACCAGCAGCTTTTCGATGTCGGCGGGGTGCAGGCCGGTGGTCGGCTCGTCGAGTACGTAGAGGGTGTTGCCGCGGCCGATGCGCTGCAGCTCAGTGGCGAGCTTGATGCGCTGGGCCTCGCCGCCGCTCAGCTCAGTGGCGGGCTGGCCGAGGCGCAGGTAGCCCAGGCCCACCTCGCGCAGCACCGTGAGGGCGCGATGCACGGGTGGCTCATCGGCGAAGAAGGCCCAGGCATCGTCCACGTTCAGGGCGAGGACTTCGGCGATGTGCTTGTCGCGGTACTGCACTTCGAGGGTTTTGGCGTTGTAGCGGGCACCGTGGCAGACGGGGCAGGGCGCGTACACGCTGGGCAGAAATAGCAGCTCCACCATCACGAAGCCCTCGCCGGCGCAGTTCTCGCAGCGGCCCTTGGCTACGTTGAAGGAGAAGCGGCCAGCATCGTAGCGGCGCTTCTTCGCCTCGGGCGTGGCCGCGAACAGCTTGCGCACGTGGTCGAACAGGCCGGTGTAGGTGGCCATGTTGGAGCGCGGCGTGCGCCCGATGGGCTTCTGGTCGACGCGCACCAGGCGCTTGATATTTTCCAGGCCCGCCGTGATGCGGCCGCCCAGGGTGGCTGGTGCGGGCGCGGCCAGCGGGTCGGTTTCCTCTTCTTCGAGCGCGATTTCCTGGCCCAGCCCCTCGGCCACCAGCTCCACCAAAACCTGGCTCACGAGGCTGGACTTGCCCGAGCCCGACACACCCGTAACCGTCGTGAACACGCCCAATGGAAATTCCACACCAAGGTTTTCGAGGTTGTTGCGCGTCACGCCGGCCAGCTTCAGCCAGCCGGTGGGCGTGCGGGGCGGCTGGTCGGGCAGGGCGGGGGCATCGAACAGAAACTGGCGCGTCTGCGAAGCAGCCACGGCTTTCAGGCCCTCGGGCGGCCCGCTGTAGAGGATTTCGCCGCCCTGCTCGCCGGCGGCGGGGCCGACGTCAACCAGCCAGTCGGCCTGGCGGATGACGTCCAAATCGTGCTCCACCACGAATAGTGAGTTGCCGGCGCTTTTTAATCCCGCCAATGCCTTCAGCAGCGCCTCGGTATCGGCCGGGTGCAGGCCGGCGCTGGGCTCGTCGAGCACGTACACCACCCCGAACAGGTTGGAGTAGAGCTGCGTGGCCAGGCGCAGACGCTGTAGTTCGCCGGGCGAAAGCGTAGGGGTGCCGCGCTCCAGCGACAGGTAGCCCAGGCCCAAATCGAGCAGCACGATGAGGCGGGCAGCCAAATCCTCGGCAATGCGCCGGGCCACAATGGCCTGCTCCGGGTGCTCCGTGTCGTGCGGTTGCTGGCCGGCTTTGCCCTCGGCGAAGGGCTGCAGCAGCGCCGCCAGCCGCTTCAGGGGCAGGCGCGACATCTCGGCGATATCGAGCCCGGCGAAGCGTACCGACAGCGACTCCACGCGCAGGCGCTTGCCGTGGCAGGTGGGGCAGTCGGAGCCCAGCATGTACTGGGCCACGCGCTTTTTCATCAGCGCGCTTTGGGTGGTGGCGAAGGTGTGCAGCACGTATTTTTTCACCCCCGTAAACGTGCCCATGTAGTTCGGCAGCTCGCGGCGCTTGATGGCCCGCTGGGTTTGCTCGGGCGAGTAGCCGGGGTACACCGGCAGCACGGGCTGCTCCTCGGTGAACAGTATCCAGTCGCGGTCCTTTTGCGGCAGGTCCCGCCAGGGCGTGTCCACGTCGAAGCCCATGCTCACGAGAATATCGCGCTGGTTCTGGCCGCCCCAGGCTTGCGGCCACGCCGCAATGGCCCGCTCCCGGATGGTGAGCGTGGGGTCGGGCACCATCGTCTGCTCCGTCACTTCGTACACGCGGCCCAGGCCGTGGCAGGTGGGGCAGGCCCCCTCGGGCGTGTTGGGCGAAAAGGCTTCGGCGTAAATGATGCCCTGCCCGGCCGGGTAGTCGCCGGCCCGCGAGTACAGCATCCGCAGCAAATTGGAAAGCGTGGTGACCGAGCCTACCGACGAGCGGGTGCTGGGCGCGCCGCGCTGCTGCTGCAAGGCCACCGCCGGCGGCAGCCCCTCAATGCTCGTCACCTCTGGCACCGCCATCTGGTGAAATAGCCGCCGCGCATATGGCGACACCGACTCCAAATAGCGCCGCTGGGCCTCGGCGTAGAGCGTGCCAAACGCCAGACTGCTTTTTCCCGAGCCCGACACGCCGGTAAACACCACGAGGGCATCGCGTGGAATGTCCACGTCAATGTTTTTGAGATTGTGCTCGCGGGCACCGCGCACGCGCACGAAACCGGTGAAATCAGCAGGGGAGGAGGGGAGTGATGGAGACATAGAGCAGGAGGGAAAAGGCGCCGCCGACGTGGG
>JALYUI010000591.1 GCA_030853845.1 Bacteroidota bacterium
GCGGAAGGCAGGGCCGGCTTCGGCGACTAGTGTTGCGCCAGTGCTGCTGTAGTCGGCAACGGTAACGGCCAGGGTCAGTTTGTCGATAGTGATAGATTGACAGTTGATGCTGAAAACCAGTTTGCCAGGGCGAGTCGACACGCCCTGGCAAACATTAGGGCCATACTTTTTAATGGTGGCAGCCGAAGGTGGGCTATCGCAGCCGGGGTTGCAGACAGTTTCATACTGCACCGGCTGCGGCGGCTGCACCACGCTCACCGAAGAGTCGGCCACTGCCCGTCCCGCCGGGAAATAGCTGATTTTGACCACACCCGGTGCCCAGGTCTGAATACGGCGCAGGCTGCCGTCCATGGCCCGGATATCGAGAAAGCTGCCGATGTACGGCTTCGATTTATCAGCAACGTCAACCACCTGATGCGACCGGTACCGGCCACCCGGCACTGCCCGGGCCGGCACTGTGCGCCGCCCGAACGGGTCTGCGGCCGGCCGGCCCTCGTCGGCGCGCTGGGCCTGGACCGTCAGGGTCGGAAGCAATAGTAGCCCGGCCGCCAAAGCAGCGACAGAAACACAAAGTCGGAAAATAGCCCTCATCAACAACACATCGGGGTGAGGCGGCAAGTTAAGGCGGGCAGCGGGGCTGGAAGCAGCCTTTGGGGCAGCGGTAGTGAGGGCGCTAAAACTTGTACAAGAATTTTTCAAAAACCAAAAATTCTTGTACAGCTTATGCTGTGCCTTTGTACAACAATTTTTCAATTCGTGAAAATACTTGTACAAGCCGGGAGTCGATAGCCCCATCGGGGCGGCGCGGGGATAACGCCAGGTGGCGCGCCGGTTTGGCCCGGGGCGGCGGCCGGCGGCAAACAACCCGGCAGGCTCTGCCGTTACTTTGCAGCGGCCCGCCACCTTTCCGGTGCAACAGCCGCCGTTACCCGTTTATGACCCCCAAGCCCCCCGCTTCCTCGTACGCCGCCATTTTTATCGACTTCGAGAACGTTTACTACTTTCTCAAAAACCACTTCCACGACCCGCCCGACCTCAACGACATCTGCCTGGACATCGTCCGGACCCTGCGCGAGAAGCTTAGCGCCACCGGCCTCGACAGTCTCATCAGCTACGCCTACGCCGACTTCGAGCGCTTGGCCACCGCCCCCCAGGGTGCCCTCTACCTGATGGGGGTGAGCACCCGCAACGTGCTAGGCACCGACCACAAAAACGCCGCCGACATGCAGCTCTGCATCGATGCGCTGGAGGTGATGTACACCCGCCCCGACATCGGCACCTTCGTGCTCGTGGCCGGCGACCGTGACTACATTCCCGTGCTCCAGCACCTGCGCCGGCAGGCCCGGCAGGTGCTGGTGGCCGGCTTCCGCGAGTCGGTATCCGGCGATTTGCTTCAGAACATCGGGGCCGCCCAGTTCATCGATGCCCGCGATTTGCTCTCGCCCGCCCGCGTCGAGCAGCTCGAAAAGCGCCGCGCCGACCGCCAGCGCGCCATCGAGGAAAGCCGCCGGCTGCGCGAGCAGGGCCTGGCCGGCGTACCCACCGCCGCTGCCCAAGCTGCCCGCGCCGCCACCCCCGACGGCAGCAACGGCCCCGAAGTCCCGGCCGAAACCAGCCTGCCGCAGCCCCGCATCACGCCCGTGCCATCGGCCACGGCGCCCCGCCCGATACCCCCGGCCCGACCTTTCCTGTCGCGCTCAGCCGACGACGTGCCCGACTTTGCCCCCGTGCGCCCACTGGCCACCGATACCGAGCGCCGCACCCTGGCCTTCATGCTCGAAGAGTTTCACAAGCTCGAAGCCAAGCAGCAGCGCCGAGTCACGGAGCTGTGGCTGGGGCCATTTATGCGCCTGCTTACCGACGAGCTGCCCGAGCTGCCCGACTACGAGCGGCGCGACCTGCTCAACAAGCTGCGCGATGCCGGCACCATTCGCATCGAGAAGCGCGAGGGCGAGCCGCACCCGTTTTCGGTCATCGTCGTCAACTACAGCCACCCCGACGTGCAGGCGCTGCACCCCGGCGAGTAGTGCCCGGGCGGCTGCAAAACTGTCTGGCAGCAGGAAAGGTTTGTTATCAAATCGCATTAAAATAAATGCCAAAATTTTGTTCGTCAATGCGTTAACATCTTTGCAGAAGGCGGGTTGCTAGGACATCAGTTCACCTAACCAACCTTCTTTTATCATGGATAACACCCCATCGCAAAGCAGCCTCGGCACCAGCCAGCTCGACGCTACCCTCAACGCCCTGCAAGGCGGCCTCGCCGCTGCCGCCGGAGCCGCCGGCCCCAACATTGCCGGCTGGATTAAAACCCTGCAGGGCAACCCGCAGCTGTCGGGCATCAGTTCGGAGCTGCAAAACCTGCACGACGCCCTGAGTAGCGGGGCGTCCGACACCGGCGCGCTGGCCCAGAGCCTGAGCACCCTCGGCGAGCACACCACGAAAGTGGCCGATGCCGCCACGCCCGATGCCCAGGATAAGCTGCGCCAGCTGGGCCAGGCCCTGAGCACCGCCGCCAGCCAGCTAAAAGGCTAAGAATTGGCTGGAATCGGTCATCATCAGTCCCGACGGGCACTCCGGCTTATGGCCCGGGGTGCCCGTTTGGCGTTCCCGGGCCGGCGGGCCAGGAGTAGTTTAGCTGCCCGCCTGCGTATCTTCGCAGCCGAAACCAGGCCGGGCGAATGCTTCATTCGTGGCCTCATTGCCGTACCATCTCACTTCTAAGTTTATTCCATGAGCTTTTTCTCCGAAGCTGAAACCAGCATTCGCCTTCTGTTCGATACCGTCAACCTCGGCTTCAATGTGGACCCCAGCAAGGGCCAGGACCACCTCCAGAACTGGATTAACCACCTGCGCGGCATCGACCACGCCACCACCCGCCCCATCGTAGCCGAGCTGGAAACCCTGCGCGGCCACGTGAGCGCCAACAATGCCGCCGGTATGGCCGTGTCGTTCCAGAACCTGGGTGAGCTGACGGCCCTGGCTGCCGCCGGCACCCACACCTTCAGCGGCGAGGGCGACAAAGCCCGCGAGTTGAGCCAGAAGCTGGTAGCCGCCGCCGGCAACCTGCGCCTGATTGCTCGCAGCGCGGTTCCGGTGCAGCACTAGTT
>JALYUI010000314.1 GCA_030853845.1 Bacteroidota bacterium
TGGCCGGCCCGCGAGGCCGGCCACGCAGCCAACAGTTATTGAATAACGACACGCTTGGCCAGCGTAGTCGGCCCGGCCAGCAGGCGCAGGGTGTAGACGCCGGTGGCCAACTCGCCGGTTTGCACCGTGAGCGTGGTGCCGCTGGCGGGCAGGGCGGCCGCCTGGCGGCGCACCACCTGCCCGAGGGCATTGACCAGCTCGGCCTGCACGGCCGTGGCGCCGCTCACGCCGGGCATCAGCACCGTGAAGGCCCCGTGAGCCGGGTTGGGATAGAGCGCCACCTGGGCGGCGGTCAGGGCCGGGGCCGAGGCCAGGGCGCGGCCCGAGAAGCTAAGCGCGAAGCGGCCCACGAGCAGGGCCGAAGCCTGGGCGGTCGTCACGGTAAACGTGTAGCTGGGCTGGGTGCGCAGGTTCACGCTCTGGCCGGTCTGCACATCGTGCAGGTAGGCGTCGAGGCCGGCGGGCAGATTGTTGAGCGCGGCGGCCGTCACGGTGTAGGTGCCGGCGGCGGGCACGCCCACGTTCAGGGGCAGCACGGTGGCGGCATCAAACACGGGGCGGCCGTCGATGGCCAGGCGCTGGCCCGAGGTGGCGGTGGAGCTCAGATTTAGGCCGGTGGAGTTGGCAATTTTCTCGGCGTCGAACTGGCTGTCGAAAGCCGGGGTGGCCCCGGCCTGGGCGTAGGCGTAGAGGGCGTCGGCCGCGCCGGTAGCCCCGCGCAAGTCGAGCTGCACCAGCGGCCGGGTATCGGTAGCGGTGGCCGTGCCGCGCTGGAAGGCCGTGGCGTTGGGCGCGGTCAGGCGCTGGCTGTTGCGGAAGGTGAGCGCGCCGCTGGTCTGGCCGGCACTCACGCGGGCAAAGAAGCCCTGGGCCACGGGCAGCACGGGGTTGCCGCCAATGCCGTTGACGTAGCTGCGGTACTGCCCGACGTACTGGGCCGTGCTGCTGAACACGTAGATGGCCGCGTCGAGGCCCAGGCGGTCGGCGGGGGCCACGAGCGAGTAGTCGAGCGGGGCGGGGTAGGGGTTGCCCAGCAACTGCCAGCCGGCGTCGGGGTTGCTGGCCACGCGGCTCAGGGCCAGGGGGGCCTGGTCGCCGGTAGTGAGCGTGCCCACGAAGTCGACGAGCTCAGTGGCGGCAATGTTGACGGCGTAGCCCTGGCCCACGACCAGGGGCGCGGCCGTAGTGGCCGGCACCAGGTAGCCGCGGTCGAAGGGGTTGGCGAAGCTGTTGGCCAGCGTCACGCGGCTCTGGTCGTAGCCAAACACGGTGGGGAAGGGCGTCACGGCCGTGGGCGTGGCCGAGGTGTTGTACGTGGCGGCCATGCTCACCTCGGGGCTAAAGCCGGCGGTGGCCAGGTCGGCCACAGTCGAGCCGCTCACCGGGGCGCTGTAGTGGCGGTAGCCCAGGCCCGGGTTCAGGCTCGGGTCGATGGAGCGCTGCACGGCGGCCGTGCTGCCCAGCACCACGCCCGTGCCGCTGTTCACGACCAGGGCCGTGCCGGCGGCGTTGGACAGCAAGGTCAGTCGGTTGCCGCCCAGCACCAGGTTGCCCGCCCCGCCCACGCCCACGGCCGCAGCCACGGCCACCGGGGCCGAAAGCGCCACGTTGCCGGCCGTGTTGATGGCCAGGCTGGCCACGAGGGGCGGCAGGCCGTTGCCGGTGACCGCCGCCGCGCCGGTGTAGCCGTACTGGCCAGCCGTCGAGAACGAGCGGGTGCCCGTGACCTGCACCGAGCCCGTGGCCCCGCTGCTGGTGATGCCCGCCGGGCTGCAAATGCCCAGGATGCTGCCCGCCCCGAGCGTGAAGTCGCCCGTGCCGCTGATGATGCTGCAGCCGTCGCTGAGGCCGCCGCCGGGCTGCACCGTGAAGAACGATACCACGCTCACGTTGCCGCCCAGCACCCCGTTGCCGGTGCCCGTGATGGTGATGGAGTTGTAGCTGCCGGCCGGAATCGGCGTCGGGCTCAATTGCGTGCCGGTGCTCACCACCAAGTCGGGCAAGCTTACGGTGAAGGCCACCCCGTTGCTGGTGCCGTTGGGCGTGGTCACGGTTACGTTACCAGTGCTGGCACCCGTGGGCACGGTGGCCGTCACGGTCGTGGCGTTCACTACCGCAAACGTGGTGGCAGCCGTGCCGTTGAAGCTCACGCCCGTGGCCCCCGTCAGGTTGGTGCCCGTGAGGGTCACGTTGGTGCCCACCGGGCCGCTGGTGGGGCTCAGGCTGGTGAGGGTGGGCACCGCAAACCCGGTCGTGTTCAGCAGCACGCCTACCGTAGCGCTGAGCACGTTGGTGGCGGCAATGTCGGGGCGGCCGTCGCTGTTCAGGTCGCCCAGGGCCAGGCCCACGGGGCCCTGGCCGCCGCTGCTGTAGGTGGTGCCGGCCGCAAACGTGCCCAGCGTAGCCGCCGAGTTCAGCAGCACGCTCACCGTGGTGCCATTGCTCACGTTGTAGTTGGTGGCTACAATGTCGGGGCGGCCGTCGCCGTTCATGTCGCGCACGCGCACCCCGTCGGGGCCGCTGGCACTGCTCGCATAGGTGGCGGCCGCGCCAAAGGTGCCCGGTGTGGCGGCCTGGTTCAGCAGCACGCCCACGGTGTTGCTGGTTTCATTGCCCGCGATGATGTCGGCCCGGCCATCGCCGTTCACGTCGGCCAGCGTCACGCCCCGGGGCTTCACGCCGCCCGAGTTGTACGCCACCGCCGCCGGAAACGTGCCGGGGGTAGCGGCCGAGTTCAGCAGCACGGTAATGGTATTGGCCGTTTGGTAGCCCGTCACGGCCACGTCGGCCCGGCCGTCGCCGTTCACGTCGCCCACCGCGATGCCATCGGCGGTTACCCCGCTGGCGTAGGTGGCGGCAGGGCCAAAAGTGCCCGGTGTGGCCGCCAGGTTGAGGAGCACGCCAATGGTATTGTTGCCCCCCACTACAATGTCGAGGCGGCCATCGCCATTCAGGTCCGTCAGGCCCAGGCCCCGGGGATTCGAAGTGCCGCTGCCGTACGACACGGCCGCCAGAAACGTGCCCGGCGTGGTGGCCGAGCCCAGCAGCACGCTCACGTTGTTGCTGTTCGCGTTATCGACCACGATGTCGGGGAAGCCATCGCCGTTCACGTCGCCCACGCCCAGCCCCACCGGGAAGCTGCCGCCCGAGCCGTAAAAAGTGGCCGTGGCCGGAAAGGTGCCCGGCGTGGTGGCCGAGCCCAGCAGCACCCCCACACTGTTGCTGTTCGAGTTGGCGGTGATGAGGTCGAGCCGCCCATCACCGTTCACATCGGCCGCCACAATGTCCTGCGGAATGTTGCCCGTAGCGTAGGTCACCGCCGGGGCAAAGGTTTGGGCCTGGGCTGCGCCAGCCGTGGCCAGCAGCAGCGCCGCCCAGCGGCTGCCGCGCCCCAGGGTGCGCCAGATTTGCGAAGGGAAAAAGTGCTTCATACAGGAAAAATAACGGTTTGGAAACAGGGAAAAGCAAAAATGATATGCTTGGTTGTGCGGGCGAAGCCCGCCGCAAGCCAACGGGGGCTGTGCGCGCCTGTTCAGGCGCTCAAACATAGGGCTTCTTTGAAAGCACACAAGTTTTCTCTGTATTCGTCTCCTTATTCCGGGCCACCGCCGTGCCTGACCCGACCAAATTTTTCCTGCCTGTGCCCCGGCTGCCCCGCTGCCCGGGCTGCGGACCTGGCCCGGTCGCCCTTCCCCATCGCCTTTCCCGCCTCCCCGCCGGCCCGGCCCCCATTCCGCGCTGGCGAAAGGCCCCCGGAGAGCGTCCGGCACCCATTCGCCAGTGGCGAATGGCATGCGCCGAGCGGGCGGCACCCATTCCGCAGTGGCGAATAGCATCCGGAAGGCTTCCGGCACCTATTCGGCGATGGCGAAAGGCCCCCGGACGGCGGGCGGCAACCATTCCACAGTGGCGAATGGCTGCCGCCTGCCGCCGGGGCGGACCGAATCTAGGAAATACCGAACTATCGAAGTATTATTGTAAAACGCCAGTCCTTACTACCTCACGCTAATCCGCAATCCGCTGGCGTTGCCCCGCCTTATGGTAAACCCAACCCCCTTTTTCGCCCCCGACTTCTTCGCCACGAAGGACGTCACCCTGCCCCGGCTGCAGAAATTCGCGCTCGATGCCATTCAGCGCCTCACCCTCGACAACCCCGGTCAGGCGTTCGATACCCTCATCGCCGACCTCACCACCTACTACGAGGCCCTGTTCGGCTCCATCACGGCCACCGATGCCGGCATCAGCCAGCGGCGGGGCAGCGCCCAGCTCATGTGGGGCGCGCTTGCCGACCTGCAGCACCAGCTCGAAGCCGACGAAGCCCTCATCAAGTACAAGAGCCAGAAAACGCCGGCCATCCGCGCCGCCTTCTTCCCCAACGGCCGCACCGAGTACGGCAAAGCCAGCCTGCTCACCGCCGATGTGCTGCTGGAGCGCGCCAGCACCGCCGCCGCCACCCACGCCAAAGCCCTCGGGACCGAGTTCGACGCCACCCGGTACGCCGGCTTCTACGCCGCCTTCAAGGCGGGCCGCGACGGCACCGGGGCCGGCGACGAGCAGAGCGCCAAAGCCCGCGCCGCCGCCGAAACCCACCGCGCCGACCTCACCGCCCGCCTCACCGACGCGGCCAAGCTGGTGGCCGCCCAGTTCCTGCGCGACGAGGCCCGCGCCGCCGCGTATTTCCGGGTAGAGCTGCTGCAAGCCCCGGCGAAGGCGAGGGCAAAGGCGAAAAAGCAGGCGGCAATGTAGCGTGCTTGGGGTCGCCCTCCGCGAGAGGCCTCACGGAGGGCGCGACCCAGGCTAATCCGTCAGCCGCGCAATAGCCGTCGTACTGCTCATGGTGCCCGCCGGCAGCGTAGCCGGGGCGGCAATGTTGTCGAGGCGGGCGGGCTTGGCGGCGGTGCTGCGGTCGGCGGCCAGCAGCACCTGGCCGTGGCGGGCGTAGTCGGCCCAGCGGCGGCGGAAGGCGGGCTGGGCATCGGCGGCGTTGGCGAAGTAGGCCCATTCCTCCACGAGGCCGGTGGTGGGGTTCACGAGCACCTCGTAGCGGTTCTGGGGCGTGTCGCCCACGTTGGCGAAGGTGAGGCGCAGCACCTCGGCGGGGGTGCCGGCCATGGTCTGGCCCGGCCCTTGGTAGCCCAGCGTCACGCCCGAGTCCTTCAGCTTGAAGGGCAGGAGCAGCCAGTAGGAGTTGTTTATCCAGATGCCGTTGAGCTTGCCCAGCAGCTGCTGGCCGGCGGGCGTGGCCGAAATGTCGCGTCCGCGGCTATATACCCGGCCCGTTTTGGCCAGCAGGTTGTAGTTGGCCACCAGCGAGTCCTTCTCCCAGTGGAAGTCGCCGGTCTGCTTGTCCCACACCTGGTACTGGCCGCCAAAGAAGCTCCAGGCCAGGTAGCGGGTGCGGCTCCAGGCGTCGTAGCCGCCCATTTCGCGCATGGCGCGGTCGGCCAGGGCCACGGCCCGCGCATCGGAGCCGGCCTGGTTGAAGCCGGCGGCGGCCGGGTACGCGCCGCTGGCAGCGGCTGTGCTTTGGGTGGCCGAATCGTGGGCCGTGGAGCAGCCGGCCAGCTGGCCCAGGGCCAGACCGCCGGCCAGCAGCAGGAAAAGGGATTTAGCGCGCATCACAGGCAGGATTGAAAGAAGCGGCCGCACCGGTGGGCCGGCCCCAAAGTACGGCACTGGCGC
>JALYUI010000316.1 GCA_030853845.1 Bacteroidota bacterium
GTGCCGACGCGGGAGCCGGTGTCACCGCCTTTTCAATCGGCGCGGTGGGCACCGGGGTCAGCGGGGTTTCGGAGGTCGTCGGCTCGTCGGCCAGCGGCGCGGGGGCCGGGGCGGGAGCCGGCGGCGGCAGCTGCGCCCGGTTTGACGCCGTTGGTGCGGTCGGCTCGGGATTCCGGGTCGCTGCTTCCTCGCCTTTAGCAGCTGAAGTGGCAGGAGTAGCTGCGGGCTGGTACCCTGCGGGCGGTGCGGCTGGGGTGCGCCGGGGCGTGGGCATCGGAGCAGCACTGGCCTGGGCCGTAGCCAGGGTTTCGCCCCAGCCATCGGCTGCTTCAGAGGCCGCAGCCGGAGCGGTGGTGGCGGGCGCGGAGGGCCGGGCTGGGGCAGCTTCCCTGGTGATAACGCGCTTGGTTTCGCTGCCGTCGGCGTTTTTGATTTTCACTTTCATCTTCACCCGGCCGGTTTCGGTGGCCTGGTCGCGGGGCAGGGCCACCGGGTCGTTGGCCTGGGCCAGCAGCTCGTCGGTGTTGGCAGCAGCGGCGCGGGTACGTTCCAGGCCGGCGCTTTCGGGCAGGTCGCGGTACTCGGGAGCCACTTCGCGGGGGCGCACGTGCCGGAGCCAGAGCACCCGGCCGGGGCGCAGCTCATCGGTGCGCAGCAGGCGGTTTTTGGCGTAGAGGGCGTGCTGGCGCATGCCGTATTTCTGGGCCACGTCGAACATGCTTTCGCCGGGCTGCAGCACGTGGTATTCCACGTCTCCCTCGTCGCGCTTGGCTTCGAGGAAATAGGGCCGGCCGGGAATGGCCTTATCGAATGCCCCCAGTTCGTTGTGCTTGAAGAAGTCGCGCGGGCGCTGGTTGCCGCGCCGGGCTACGTCCTGCAAGGTTTCGCCGGGCAGGGCAATGAGGGCGCGTAGGTTGTTGATGCGCACCTCGGCCACATTGGCGGCTACATCGGGCTGGTGCAGCAGCTCGCCCTGGGTTTGCAAACGCTGGTTGGCCACCATGCCGGCGGCCTGAGTCACGTCGCCCACCGGCACGATGAGCGTGTAGGGCTTGTCGGCGGGCACCACAGGAGCCAGCAGCCAGTGGTTGTGAGCCACCAGCGCGGCCGAATCGACGTGCAGGGCCAGCGCCTGGCTGTACAGCGACTGCCCCGCCACGGCCGGAAACTCCTGGAGCCGCAGCGCCGGCCGGGGGTTCTGGCCGCAGTAGGGCTCGAAGGCCAGCTTCTGGGCCAGAAACATCAGCACATAGGGCGAGGTGGACGCCGTAATGGCCATCTGGGTGGCATCAGGGTCGGTGGGCAGGGTGTAGGGCCGCACGCCGGCCGGGCCAAGGTTGTAGCTCAGCAGGGCGTTCAGCCAATTGTGCAGAATGGCGTTGTTGCGCACCAGGTAGCGGGCGGCGGCGCGGGTGCTGGCCGCCAGGTGCTGGCGCTCATCCACGGCCGCGTTCACGGCCAGGCCCAGGCCCTGGGCAGTTTCCTGCTTGAGCTGCCAGTAGCCCACGGCCTCGTGAATGCTGCGGGCATTGCCCTGCAAGGCACTTTCCTGGAGGGCCAGGTAGCGAAAATCCAACGGCACGCCTTCTTCCTGCAACACCCGGTCGATGATGGGAAATGCGGCATCGGCCAAATCGACGCGGGCCTGAAACGATGCCTGGTGCCGGCGCAGGCCGTCGGCTCGCTGCTGCACCAGCTGCCGGGCTTCATCGTTCAGCACCAGGTGCAGGCCGGCCACGTCCAGTGCGGCGGGCACGGCCGTAGGCGGCGCGGCCGGCTGGGCGGCCAGCGAGCTGCTTGTTAGAAGCAGAAAGGCAACAAATAGGGTAACGGTGTTTCGCATGAGCTACGCCGGGGAGAGCCCACCAACGCGGCAGCTTTCGACCCGGAAGCTACAAAGAACCTGATTTTTGGGCGAATGTGCGCATCGGGTTGAATAGAGCGTGCGCCCGGCTTCCCGCAGCCCGGCACGCCGTTTCTGCCAGTGTGAAACATATTCCGCACTAACGAAGAAATATGTTTCAGGCGATGAAACATATTCGCCCATCAATGAAGAATAAGTTTCATCGCCTTCCTCCCCGCAGCACGGGCTTGCGGAAGGCCGCGCCCTACGGCTG
>JALYUI010000322.1 GCA_030853845.1 Bacteroidota bacterium
CGCTCGGGCCTGAAGCACCCGCACCTGGGCCTGCACCTGCACCTGCACCCCACCGTGATTGTAGCCGGCCGCTACCCGCAAGCCATGAACTCCTGGCACGGCCCGAGCATGAGCGTGGTGAACGACACCTACACCATGCTGCACGGCACCAACTTCGGCGCCAAGCTCGAAACGCCCCCCACCCACCCCGGCCTGCTGAGCATGGTGCTGCCCTGGCGCTCGGGCAAGCAGCACCACGAAATGATGCGCGACGCCGACCACCTCGGCTCGTTCATCGTCCTCACCCGCGACCGCGAGGGCGGCCGGGTCAGCATCGACAAAAACGGCGCGGCCCTGATTGACTACGTGCTGTCGGATTTCGACCGTGCCAACATGCTGGAGGGCGTGCGCGCCGCGGCCCGCATCCATGCTGCCGCCGGGGCGCACACCATTTACCTGCCCCACGGCACCCTGCCTACCCTCAAGGTGGAGGACGGCCGGATTGTTAATTCCGCCCTGCTCGACCAGCTGCCCCACCTCAGCTGGAAGCCCAACCAGTTCGGCCTCTACAGCGCCCACCAGATGAGCACCTGCCGCATGGGGGGCGATGCCGCCACCCACCCGCTGCGCCTCAACGGCGAAACCGTGGAGGTACAGGGCCTTTTCGTGGCCGATGGCTCGGCCTTCCCGGCGTGCAGCGGCGTGAACCCCATGCTCACCATCATGGCGCTGGCCCACTTCACCGCCCAGGGCATGAAGGCTGAGGCAAGGAGCAGTGAACAGTTCTCAATGAGCAATTATCAGTGAATAGTGAGCAATACCTTTCAGGCGACATTGCTCACTATTCACTAATAATTGCTCATTGAGAACTGTTCACTGCTCCTTGCGCATGAAACGCCCGCCCCTGCCCTACTTATTCCTGTTGCCGCTGCTGGCGGTACTCCTGTTTGGCAATTGTGGCAGTGGCGTGCGAGGCTTCCTGAATAATATGGGCAGCGGCCGGCGCGCCCGGTTTTCCGCCATTATAGCCCGCCGGCTGGCCGACCGCCACACCGCCCGGCTGCGCCTGCGAGGCGAGGCCCGGCGCGAAGATTACGTTCGCATCGAGCAGGCGACCAATGCCCGGCTCGACAGCCTCCTGCCCGACGCTATGGACCAGCGCAAACTGCGCAACCGGCGCAATAAGATTGAGCGACAATTGCGCCGGCTGCCGCCTTCAGCCACATCACTCAAATAAATTAAGCCGCTGCTATTTACCCGTAGCCAGCCCGCGCAAAAGGGAGCAATCAGGCCACCCAACAATATTCTGCGTATTGACAGCAGTACCGCTATTGATACCCCGCATGCGCTTCCCCCGCTTTTTTACCCTGCTCACGTTTAGCTTGGCTACGGCCAGCTGCTCCATCTTCCACCGCGACAAGCCGGCCCCCGTCGTCGAAACGGTGCGCACCGAAAGCTCGCCCGCGCCGGCCACCGCCGCCCGCGACCTCGCCGACGTGATGAGCAGCGAGCTCAAGCTCAGCCCCGACCAAACGGTGCGCGTGCGTACCGTGCTCAACGGCACCCTCCGGCAATCGAACGCCGCCAAGGAGAAGCTCGCGCCGCAGTCGCCGCAGCTGCTGGCCGAGCTCAAGCGCATCAACATCAATTCGCAGAAAGAGCTGCGCGCCGTGATTGGCCCCGATAAATTCAAACTTCTGCAAACCAAGTCGGTGCAGCAGAAAATTGCCGCCGACATGCAGCAGAAGCAGTAGCAAAACAGCGTGCTCCGCAGCCTGCCCGCTTTGGTAAACGACCTCGGAATGATGGGCCTTCGTACTTTGCGGGCGCCGCAGCCCTTCTTACGTCGGAGGACGATTGGGTATGCTGCTGTCCGTGTCAATTCATGCTGCGCCCCCGTTTTGCGACTTACCCGGCCTCGGTCCGGCTTTTATTCGCCATCTATTCGCTATGTTTTCTGGCCGGCACCTGCACGCACGTCGTCGGACTGGTACGGCGTGGGTTTCTGGCGTTTCCCGTGCCGCTGCCCATCGGGGTTTTCTGGGATGCCCTAACCCTGCTCGACCCGTTGACGGTACTGCTGCTGTGGTGGCATCCTAAAGCGGGTATCCGGCTGGGGCTGGGCATCATGCTGGCCGATATCTGCGTGAATACCTACACTTATCTGGCCGGTTACTGGGGGCCGCCTGTGCCCAACATGGTGCCACTTCATCTTTTCGACCAAGCACTGTTCGGCGTTTTTCTTTTTGCCACGGCTCCACTGGCCTTCCATCGGCTGCTGCCGGCCAACGTCCGGCAGTAGCGGCCGCCGCTACCAGCGCGGCCCGGCGGGCTCCTCCACCACGGCCAGCGGCGCGATGTCAGTGTGTAGTGAAAATCGTCCTGCACGGCGAGGCGCACATCTTCCATAAAGACCTGGCAACCTGTTCCCCGCAGGCTGCTGCGCAAAGCGAGCGTAAAATTCTGGGTAATCAGGTTATGTGACTTCGTGCCGCCGGCCATCGCGAAAACCTCGCCATCGAAATACTCGTGTCATCCTTCTCAGGGCTTCTAAGGCAAAATACTCATCAGGGGTGTAATGGCGCTGTTGGCTAAGTTCTCCCATAAAGGTTGGCAGTAGTGTAGCCAACGATAAGGCCGGGTGAGCTGGCAAACGATGAGGGCGAAGCGGGTTTCAATGCCGCCGGTCATACTCCCCATCGGTTTCCCAGAGGCCGGCGTAACGGCCGATGCGCCGGGCTTCGGCCGCCGAAACCGGGGCTAGTCGGAAGTAGGAAATCCCGTTGCGCCGGTGGTAGCGCACGGTGCCGGGGACCAGCGCCTCCAGGCGTAGCGTGTCGGTGCCGAGTTGCTGCCAGCGCAGGTGGCGGCCCGAAATTTCCAGGCGCTGCACCTGCCATTTTTCGGTGGTATCGGTTTGGGCACCCTCGATGTAGCTGAGGTAATAGCGGCCCTGGAAGCGGCGCAGGTGCCCTCCCTGAAGGCCAATGCTGAAAACGGTATCCGTCCAGAGCCAGCTGTCGCGCACCGAGTCGGCTCCTACCCGATGCAGGTAGTGCAGGGTGTGGTTGGCTAGATAGGTGCTGTCGGCCCGCAGGCGGTAGCCGAGCGAATCTAGCTGGTGCAGGCTCCAGTTCTGCGTTTGCAACTCCTGCCGCCACATGGCCGAGTGGCCGATGCACAGCGATACGTTGGGGTCGGCCGCCGTATACATACCCCGGTGCCGGGCTGGAAACTCCACCAAATCAGCCGCCTGCGCCGGGAAAGGGTCAACGAAGGCAACCTCGTGGTTCTTTTCGCAGGCCGTGAGGAGCAGGCCGACAGCCGCAAAAAGCAGTCGGCTTTGGGAAGAAAGGACTTTCATGGCTGTTCATGCTTCCGCCCGCCGGAAAGTAACCTGCCGCAATAACCACAACCCCGCCCCTACCGCACCCGCGCCCGGCGCAGCACCCGCGCAAACAGGCCGGGAGCCAGCCGTTTCAGCAGCACGCCCCAGGTTTCGCGGCCGCCGTTGGCTACTTCGTCGCGCTCCCGGGCCAGGGCGCGCACGGCCCGGCGGGCAAACTCGGCCGGGGCCAGGCCGTTGGCAGTGGCCTCGTCCATCTGGCCCATAGCCTGGCCGTCGCCGGTTAGCGCATTCACCGACACGCCGGTGTGGATGAAGCCCGGGCAGATGATGCTGACGCCCACGCCACGGCCGTGCAGCTCGGCCCGCAGCGAATCGAAAAACCCGTGCAGCGCGTGCTTGGCGGCCGAATACGCGCTGCGGTACGGCGTACCAAACTTCCCCACCAGGCTGCTGATGACGACGAGCCGGCCGCTGCCCTGCGCCAGCAGGCCCGGCAGCACGGCCTTGCTCAGGGCCACGGGGCCGAAGTAATCGACTTCCATCAGGCGGCGGTCTACTTCCAGCGAGGTTTCCAGGGCCAGGCTGCGCTGGCTGATGCCGCCGTTGTTGATAAGCACGTCGAGGCGGCCGAAACGGGCCTGCACGGCGGCTACGGCCGCCGGGAAGGTGTCGGGCGCAGCCAAATCGAGCGGCAGCACCAGCGCTTCGGCCGGGGCGCAGGCGGCGGCCACGCGGCGCAGCTCGGCTTCGTTGCGGGCCGACAGTACCAGGCGCGCGCCCTGCCCGGCCAGCTCCCGCGCCAGCGCCTCGCCAATGCCGGCCGAAGCCCCGGTTATCCAGACGACTTTTCCCCGAAACTCCATTCTTACAGGTACTTCACCAACAGCGCCACCAGCTTTTTCACTTTGGGCGTGTAGGGCGGGTACATGGCCTTGATGCCGGTGAGGCCCACGCGCTGCCGCATCACGCCCTTCTCGTTGCTGAAAGCCAGGAAGCCGGCGTGGCCGTGGGCCTTGCCCAGGCCCGAGTTGCCCACGCCGCCGGTGGGCAGCTCGGGGTGGGCGAAGTGCAGCACGGTTTCGTTCACGCCCGCGCCACCGGCCGAGATGTTGTCGAGCAGGTAGCGGCGGTTTTCGGCGTTAGTGCTGAAGATGTACTGCGCCAGCGGCTTAAGGCGGGCGTTGACATAGGCCGCCGTCTCGTTCAGGCTTTTGTAGGTGAGCACGGGCAGCAGCGGGCCGAAAATCTCCTCCTCCAGCACGCGGGCATTGGCCGGCACGTTGGTGAGGATGGTGGGCGCAACGTAGTTCTGGCGAGCATCGACCTGCCCGCCCACGGCCACGGTGGCCCCTTTGGCCTGGGCATCTTCGAGCAGGCCGGCGAGGCGGGCGAAGTGATGCGCATTCACCACGCGGGCCAGCGAGTCGGAGGCTTCGACGCCCGCGCCATCGGGGTTGTAGGCCCGCTCGATGGCGGCGGCCAGCTCCTTCAGCAGGGCGGGCTGCACGCTTTCGTGCACCAGCAGGTAGTCGGGGGCCACGCAGGTCTGGCCGTTGTTGAGGAATTTGCCCCACACGATTTTCTCGGCGGCGTCGCGCAGGTCGGCGGTTTCGTCCACCACGGTGGGGTTTTTGCCCCCCAGCTCCAGCGTGAGGCCGCAGAGGTGCTCGGCAGCGGCGCGCATCACGATTTTGCCCACCTCGGGGCTGCCGGTGAAGAAAATATGGTCCCAGGGCAGTTTCAGCAGGTCGGTGGCTACTTCCTTGCCGCCTTGCAGCAGCAGTACCTCATCGGGCCGGAACAGGTCTTCGCACATTTTCTGGAGCAGCGCCGATGTGGCGGGCGTTTGCTCGGCGGGTTTGATGACCACGGCATTGCCGGCGGCAATGGCCGAAATGAGCGGCCCCACGGCCAGGTAAAACGGGTAGTTCCAGGGCGAGATGATGAGCACCACGCCCTTGGGCTCGACCTGCACCCACGAGCGGGTGCCCAGCAGGGCCATATTCACGCCCACCGGGCGCGGGGCCATCCACTTTTTGAGGTGGCTGCTGGTGTGCTTGAGCTCGACGAGCGAAGTCCAGATTTCGGTGAGGTCGGTTTCGGCCGTGGGCTTGCGGAAATCCGTCAGCAGCGCCTGCTGAATGTCGGTGCGGTGCGCGTGCAGCCAGCCGGAGAGCTTGCCGAGTCGGACCCGGCGCTCGCTCACACCTTCGCTGCGCAACAGCGGGGCATGTTGCCGTAGCGCGTCAAACTGCGCCTGAAAGGGGTTAGCGGCAGCTGCGGCGGCAACTTGCGGAGCGGCGGGAGGCATCGAAACGGCGGTTGACATAGCTCAGAATGAAAGTTTGACCGGCCGACGCGACCGGGTCTGGCAGCAAGATACGCGGCTTGCACAACATTTCGCCGGCTCATCCGGCGGCGGGTTTGCCGCAAGGGCCATTCCATCATCGACGGGCTTTTGGAAGGCGATGCCCGGCAGCCCGCGCCAACGTGTCAGAGCAGTCGGGCAACATTGTTTCCGCTGTGCCCGGCCCGGCTCCGGAGCCGTGATGCAACTAACCCCAAGGGGCGCAACGAGACGAATGGCCCGCTGCTCCGGCCGCCACGGCTCCCGCAACCGGGCACCGGTTGTACCAGCGGCCGCAACTACTCCACCGCCAATACCCGCAACGTTTTGCCGTTGAAAACGGCCTCCTCCCCCACCCGCAGTCCTTTCAGCGCCACGGCTACCGGCGCGGCGGGCGACACGGCGAAGACGTCCGAACCCGGCAGCTGGCCGGCGCTGATGCTGATGTAGAACCGGCCCATGCTGGTGCTGACCAACGCGCCGGGGCGCACGGTATCGCAGGCGGCTTCGGGGTTGAGGCGGGCGAGCTCGGCTTGCAGCTGCTGGGCCTGCTGCATGTGGGCGGCGTTGCGGTCGCGCTCGGCGTTGGCCATTTCGCGGCCGGTTTCATACTTGTCGCCGGCGCTGCTCTTGGTTTCGGAAGCGGATGATTCCTGGGCGGCCTGCATGGCGGTGCGGGCGGCGCTGATGCGCTGCTCAATGAAGGCGTGGCAGGCGGCGTGGAGGGCGGGTTTGGTCATCTCGTTTCGGATTTCCATATAATCTGAGGTGTGTCTTCAACATGCCAGCCGGCCAGCATACTACCAAGTTTGTTAATTGACGCCGCTTCTGAAGCAATCGAAAACTCGAAACGGCTATGGGAAACCATTTTTTCATTGTTATCAACGATTACTTTCAAAGCAGTGTGCCCATATGGGCTAGCACAATAGGCACACATAAGTAGGTAACTCAGAGATGAAGGATGGCCATCCTGCCCGGCTTGAAATTCGACTGTGTCCGTGGCATCCTTTGGAAATGCCATTAGACTTTTGCCAAACGCTTTAAACGTGTCGGCATTTCCATAGAAATAGGTATGTGTCTTCACATCTGGACGGCTGATGTCAATATAAAATACGCAGTCGCCATCATAGTCCATACTGACGGAAAAGACAATTACACTTCTCTCCATTATTAGAACTTTAGGAATGTGGAGCACCTGCGGTAAGCGGTTTACTCAGGTATAGCATCGGGCTAAATTAAAACGAATCCAGCGCGGCCCGCACCTTCTCCGTCCACTCCGCATCATCCGGCCGCACCACCAGCACCCGGAAACCATGCCGCTCGCCTTCAATGCGTACGCCCTCGGAGTCGTCAATCAGCAGGTCGATGCCGAAGCTGGGTGGGTGCTTGGTGCAGCGGGCGCGGGCTTCGCGGTCGTGCCGCTGCTGGTTCACCATGCCATCGAGCCGGAGGCCGTGGAGCCAGAAGAGCCGGCGGATGCGCCAGGCACTGCGATAGGAGGTGGTGTACACCCACACTTCCCAGCCGTGGCGGTGGCAGTGGTCGGTTAGGTCTTTGATTCCGTGGCGGAGCTGCTCGTTACGCAGCAGCCGTGCCAGGATGCGCCGTTGGGGTGTTTCCAGCGGGAAGTCGTGGCCACAGCGGATGAGGGTGTTGTCGAGGTCGAAGGCGAGACGCATTCAATTGGCTGATTCGCCGCTTGAAAGGGTGGCGTTTTTGTTCTGGTCCTGCTCTCGGCCTTGCTCACAGAGCGCATGAAGTCCCTTGGTTCGTTGCTGCAAATGCCAGACAACTTCCCGCTTTTCGGCAAAAGACATTGCCTGCCAGCGGGTACGGTCGTCAGCGTCCTGGTCATAGTGCAGCGGCACTTTCCGGGTTACAGTTTTATCGAGGCGAAGCATCCGACAAGTTACGGGATTTCACTGGCCCAAAGCCACGCCTGCTTTTTCCGGCCCGCAACTGCCCGCCGTTGTAGTTTTATGCCCACGATGACGCCCTTCGACTCCGCCCGCCTGCACTTCCGCCCGCTCACCGCCGATGACACGGCCGGCATGTTTGAGCTCGACGCCGACCCGGCCGTGCATCGCTACCTGGGCGGCATCGGCGGGCAGATGGTGAGTGAGCCGGCCCAAAGCGCGGCCGTCATCGAGTTTATTGAGCGGCAGTACGCCGAAGACGGCATCGGCCGCTGGGCCGTGACGCTACGCGCCACCGGCGAGTTTATGGGCTGGGCCGGGCTGAAGCTGGTGGCCGGCCCCATCAACGGCGAAACCAATTTCTACGACCTCGGCTACCGTTTCATACCGCGCTACTGGAGCCAGGGCTACGGCTTCGAGGCCGCCCGCGCCTGGCTCGACCACGGCTTCGAAACGATGAAGCTGGCGCGCATCTGCGCCTACGCCGACTGGCACAACGTGGCGTCGCGCCGCATTCTCAGCAAAATCGGCATGCGCCAGGGGCCGCGCTTTCTGGTGGAAGGCGTGCCCTGCATCTGGTACGAGGCAGATAAGCCGGCCTGAGTTCGTCTCACGCAGGCTTGAGCATCGCCAGCAGCTGCACGGCCGTTACCCAGGCCACGGCGGCGGCCCAGCCGGCGAGCACGTCGGAGGGGTTGTGCACGCCCAGGTACATGCGCGCCCAGCCTACCGCCAGCGAAAACAGCCCCGCCGTTACGCCAACCCAGCCCCGCACCCGCAGGCTCCAGCACATAAAAAGCAGGGCCGTGGCAATGGCAGCCGTATCCATGGCGTGCCCGCTCGGGAAGCTGAACGTGTGTTCGGGCCGGATGCTGGCCCACAGCGCCGGCCGGGGCCGCGCCACCAGCCGCTTGATTAGCTGCGTAAGCAGCATCGAGCCGCCCACCGACCCCAAAAAGACGCCCGCCGCCCGCCATTGCCGCCGCGCCAGCAGTCGCAGCAACACCAGGACCCCGAGGCCCACCATCGGCCCGGTGTTGCCCACGATGGTAAGGAAAACGGCCAGCCGGTCGAGCATGGGCGTGGCGTGGCGGTGCCAGAACTCCAGCCCCGGCGCGTCCCACGGCAGGCTGCCGGAACGCAGCACCGCCCGCAGCAGCCAGCCAAAAACCGCCCCGGCCAGCAACAGTACCAGCAGCAGCGGGCGTAGCGGCGGTTGCGGGTGGGCGGCGGGCGGTTCAATCATAGAGTAGGCGGGCTGGAATGAATATTTCAGGATTTATGCACTGGTTCGCAAAAGTCATTTCACGCAGTGTCTCGCAGTGTTAAAACGCAGTGTCCCGCAGTGCTGTTCTGGAAAAACGCTGCGGCACTTAAACGGTTTTGTGCGCCGTGCTCACGATTTCACCCGTTTCGAGGGGCGGCGACACCATCCCGGGCCACTGCCGGTGCAGGGCCTCGCGCCAGAGGCGCCGCAGCTGATGAAACTCGGGCGAAAACAGCACGTGCACGGCCACTACCCAGCCCACCGAGCCAGTCCAGCCGGCCAGCACGTCGGAGGGGTAATGCACGCCCAGGTACATGCGGCTCCAGCCCACGCCCAGCGCGAATAGCGCCCCCAGCACCCAGGCCAGCCAGTGCCCCCGCCACTGCCACAGCAAAAAGCCCAGGGCCGTAACCATCGCCGCCGCGCCCATGGCGTGCCCACTGGGAAAGCTGTAGTAAAAGGCCGGCTTAATACTCAGCCACAGCGTGGGCCGGGGGCGCGCAAACAGCACCTTCACCAGCAGGTTCAGGGCCATGGCCCCGCCCACCGACAGCCCGAAAAACCAGGCCTGCGAGCGGGTGCCCCACAAGGCCAGCCCAATGGTGATGAGTACGGCCGCGATGCCCATCGGCAGCGGGTCGCCCACGGCGGTGAAGCCCAGGGCCAGCTGGTCCAGCAGCGGGCTGGCGTGGGCGTGCAGCCACTGCAGAATCTGCTTGTCGCCGATGAAGCCGCCCGACTCCCAGATGTCCTCGGCCACGTTCACGAACACCACCCAGGGCAGCACCAGGCCGGCCAGCAGGGCCAGCAGCAGCATTTTGTGGGCGCGCAGGGCGTGGCGCAGTTGAAGCCAGAAAGCCGACATAGCAGGGCGGGGAGTTGATATAGTGGTTGGCAGAAGTACGGGGAAGACGAAAAAAAGAACGTCAGGCTGAGCGCAGCCTGACGTTCTTTCAGAGCAATTTTCCAGCCCCTGCAACCAACCCCTACCGGCCGAACTCCAGCACGCGGAAGGTGCCGGGCACCACGCTCGGGCGCGGGCGCGGGTTCTCGGTGGTGGGTGCCGCCGTAGAGCCGTACTCGGCCGTGACGGTGAAGAGGTGGCCGTTTTTATGGTTGATGCTCATGGTGCGGGCCCCGCGGGCGGTGGGCACGCTACCTACTACCGTGAATTTATCCGGCGTGTCTTCGTGCAGCACCGTGAAGGTGCCCGAGCCGTTGGAGGTGAAGATGTTGCCGGTGGCCGGGTCGAAATCCGCGCCGTCGGTGCCCTTGGCGGTGGGCAGCACGGCGATTTGCTTGCCGGTCTGGCTGTCGGTGACGACCAGCTTCTCGTTGGCGCAGCCGCTGAACAGGCGGTGGGTTTTGGCGTCGTAGGCTAGGCCGGTGGGCTCTTCGCCGGGGGCCAGCGGGTAGTGGTGGCGCACGACCAGGGTTTTGGCGTCGAAGGCCACGATTTCGCTCTTGTTCTCGATGTTGGCGAAGATGGTGCCGTGGCCGTCGCTCACGCCTTCCTCCACGTCGCCGCCCAGCTCGGCGGTGCCCACTACGGTGCCGGTTTTGGCATCGAGCACGGTGCTCTTGCCGCCGTCGTTGCTGAAAATGAACACCCGGTTGGAGTAGGCATCATAGAGCAGGGCGTCGGGCTTGGGGCCGGTGGGAATGGGCGCACCGATAGGCTTCAGCGTTTTCAAATCGAACACCACGCAGGTATTGTTGCGCCCGCAGGTAATGTAGCCCCGGCCGGCCGAGGGCACGGTTTCGATGCCGTGCACGCCGGGCGTGTCGGCAATAGTGCCGATGACCTTATTGGTTTTCAAATCGACGACTTCCACCTGCTTGCCGTGCGACACGTAGAGGCGCTCGCCGGCGGGGTCCACTTTCAGGTAGTCCCAGCCCCCCTCGCCGCCAATGGCAATGGTGTTGAGCAGGTGGTAGGGTGCGGCGGCCGGGGCCTGGGCGCAGGCGGCGGAGCCGAAAAGAGTCAGGGCCAGGGGCGCGGCCAGCAGGAGTTTGTTCACGGAGAAAGCCAGGTTGAGTGAGACTGTGGCGGCAAAAGTCGCACAGGATTCTGAAGCGGGACTGAAGCGCGGGCGCTTGTGTGCCTGCGCCCCGGGCAGCGGGCGGGGCGAGGGGCATGAGCAAGCAGTTGGGGAAGGCTGTGATAAAATGTGGTGTGATAAAAAAAAATATCACGCGGTGTTTTATCACCAACTGGTACGCGCCTAGAAGCAGCGTCGAAATTTTGCATTCTCTTTGCATTCTCACTTACCCAGTAAATCGTTAGCCTTTATGCCTATGCCTACTGCCTTCGCCCAGCAATATGCCCTCATCATCAGCGCCCGTGGGGTGCTGCTGGACTACTGCGCCGCCCTGTCCCCGACCGACTTTATCGCGCCGGTGGCCGGGTTCAACGGCAGCAGCATCCGCGACCTGCTGGTGCACGTGGCGGGCTGCTACAACTACTGGCTGGGGCAGGTGGGCCTGGGCCGGGCTGCCCAAAGCCCCACGCCGGAACTGGTGGCGGACGTAGCTGCCGCGCGCGCTGCTTTTGCGGCCGTGGACGCGCTGGTGGCCGATTTCATTGCGCACTACGCTGCCGCCTGGCTCACGCCCGCGCCGTTCGAGCTGCCTCGTCAGGGGCAGCCGCAGCCGCTCACGCCGCTTGAACTGTTCACCCACGTCATCACCCACGAGTTCCACCACAAAGGTCAAATTCTGAGCATGGGCCGGCAGCTGGGCTACGTGCCGGTGGATACTGACGTGATTCGGACCTAGCTCCCAAGCCCCCACCGCTACCGCGCCAGCCAGTAGCCGGCCGCCGCCAGCAGCAGCCCCACGGCCACGCTGCCGCCCGCGTACAGCACCGCCAGCCCCAGCTGCCCGGCGCGCAGCAGGGCCACGTTTTCGAGGGCAAAGGCCGAGAATGTAGTGAAGCCCCCGCAGATGCCCGTGATGAGCAGCAGCCGCCAGGCCGGCCCCAGCGCGTGGCGCTCCAGCAGGCCCAGCAGCAGGCCGGCCAGCAGGCAGCCGGCCGCGTTCACGCAGCCCGTGCCGATGGGCCAGGCCAACGGCCAGCGGCCTTGCACGTACTGCTGCATAAAGTAGCGCGCCACCGCACCCAGGCCGCCCCCGAAGCCAACCCACAGCCACGAATAATTCATGCGACAAACTTACACGGGTATTCAGGGTTTGTGGTTTCTTGTCGGCTGAGCCAGGTGGTGCCGTTCGCGCTACGAAGTTCCCGCAGAGATTCGCAGAGTTAAATGGCCCGCCATCGGTGCGCACTCAACCAGCGACAAGAAACGAGTAACCAGCAACCACCAACTCCCTACCAACATGCAAACCCGTGAACTGGGCCGCTCCGGCCTGCACATTGCCCCGCTCATGCTGGGCGGCAACGTCTTCGGCTGGACGATTGACGAAACCACTTCCTTCGCCGTACTTGATGCCTTCGTGGCCAATGGCGGCAACGCCATCGACACGGCCGACGGCTACTCGGTGTGGGTGCCGGGCCACGTGGGCGGCGAGTCGGAAACCATTATTGGCAAGTGGCTGCGCCGGCGCGGCCGGCGCGACGATGTCATCATCGCCACCAAGGTGGGCTGGGAGGTGAACGCCGAGAATAAAGGGCTGAAGAAAGACTACATCCTGCGTGCCGTCGAGGGCTCGCTCAAGCGTCTGGGCACCGATTACATCGACCTGTACCAGTCGCACAAGGACGACCCGACCACGCCCGTGGAGGAAACGCTCGAAGCCTACGCCGAGTTGGTGAAAGCGGGCAAAGTGCGCGCCATCGGGGCTTCCAACTTCACGGCCGCCCGTTTGCAGGAGTCGCTCGCGGCCAGCGCGCAGCACGGCTTCCCGCGCTACGAGACGCTGCAAAACCTCTACAACCTCTATGACCGGGCCGATTTCGAGGACAACCTGGTTCCGCTGCTGCTGGAGGAGCAAATCAGCGCCATTCCGTACTACGGGCTGGCGGCGGGCTTCCTCACCGGCAAATACCGCGACGCGGCCGACCTGCAAAAAAGCCCACGCGGGGCTGGGGTGGGCCAGAAATACCTCAACGAAAAGGGCCTGGCCCTGCTTCCCGCCCTCGATGCCGTGGCCGACCGCCAGCAGGCCACGCCCGCCCAGGTGGCGCTGGCCTGGCTGATGCAGGCCCCGGCCGTGACGGCCCCCATTGCCAGCGCCACCAGCGTGGGCCAGGTCACGGAGCTGCTCGAAGCCACTGAGCTGCGCCTGACGGCGGAAGATTTGGAAACCCTGGAAACGGCAAAGGCGGTGAAAGCGGAGTAGTGAGGTCACACTGAACGTCATGCTGAGCTTGTCGAAGCATCTCTACCGCGCCGTTTGTCATGCTTAATCTGGCGTCCCGAAGGAAGCATATTACCCCCGGCGAACGAATCGTTCGCTCTTGATAAGGTCCTTCGCAAGCTCAGGATGACAAACGAAGCGGTAGAGATGCTTCGACAAGCTCAGCATGACGTTCTTTTTTTCCTGGCGGCACCTGCCATTTCCTAACCTAGGTTAAGCCCGGCTCTCGCCAACTTGCAGCCCCCATACCCTCCCACCCTCATACCCCAAACCTCATGTCTCTCTCCAACACCCGCGTCAAACTCGCCTCACGCCCTGTCGGGCTGCCGCAGCCGGCCAATTTCGACATCGACACCGTGGACGTGCCCGCCCTGGAAGATGGGCAGGTGCTGGTCAAAATCAGCTTTATTTCCCTCGACCCGGCCATGCGCGGCTGGATGAACGAGGGCCGCAGCTACATCAAGCCCATTGCTATTGGCGACGTGTTCCGGGCCGGGGTGGCCGGGCAGGTGGCCGAGTCGAAGAACCCCGCCTTTGCCGTGGGCGACTACGTGACCGGTAGCCTCGGTGTGCAGCAGTACGCCGTGGTGGGGGCCGGAGCCACCGACCCACGCAGCCCCAACTACCTCGTGAAAGTTGACCCGCGCATCGTGCCGCTCGAAGCCTACCTGGCCACGCTGGGCATGCCGGGCATGACGGCCTACTTCGGCCTGCTCGACACCGGCCAGCCCAAAGCTGGCGAAACCGTGGTGGTATCGGGCGCGGCCGGGGCCGTGGGCAGCGTGGTGGGCCAGATTGCCAAGCTCAAAGGCTGCCGCGTGGTGGG
>JALYUI010000329.1 GCA_030853845.1 Bacteroidota bacterium
GTTCCGCAGTGTCGTTCCAAAACAGCACTGCGCGACACTGCGATTTTAACACTGCGCGACCCTGCGTGAAAGACCGTCCGACAGGTTCGCGCGCGCGGCCTGTTTCGAATCAGGCCTGGCATTGGGAGGCTGCTGACTAATATTGTAGCTCATCCACCCTGCATCGCTAATGCCTCATCAGCCCGCTGGCCCGATGCCATTTCTTTCTATTGTCAGCCCCGTGTACCAGGCGGAGCAGCTGGTTGATGAGCTGGTGCGGCGCATTCAGCTTGCGATGGAGCCCATCACGGCGAATTACGAGATTGTGCTGGTGGATGACCAGGGGCGCGATAATTCCTGGGGCCGCATTGCCGCCCAGGCCGCCCGCGACCCGCGCATCAAGGGCCTGCGCCTCAGCCGCAACTTTGGCCAGCACCGGGCCATTACGGCCGGCCTGGAGCACTGCCGGGGCGAATGGGTGGTGGTGATGGACTGCGACCTACAGGACCAGCCGGAAGAAATCCCCAAGCTGCTGGCTGAGGCCCGGAGAGGCTATGACATGGTATTTGCGCGCCGCATCGAACGGCAGGATACCGCCCTCAAGCGTCTGTCGTCCTGGTGGTTTTACCGGATGCTGTCCTACCTCACCGAAACCCGGCAGGACCCGGCCATTGCCAACTTTGGCATCTACCACCGCAAGGTAATTGCGGCCGTACTCCGGCTGCGCGAAAGCATTCGCTACTTCCCCACGATGGTGAGTTGGGTGGGTTTTAGCTCCTCGGCGGTGGCGGTGGCCCACGCCGAGCGACCCTTCGGCAGCAGCAGCTATAATTTCAAACGCCTGCTTTATCTGGCACTGGACATCATCCTGGCCTATTCGGATAAACCCCTGCGCCTGACGGTGAAAATGGGTCTGGTGATATCGGCAATGGCTTTTGTGATGGTGGGCGTGACGCTGCTGCGTTTCCTCACCGGGCACATTGTGGTGCTGGGCTACACCAGTCTGATTATCTCCATCTGGTTTTTTTCGGGCCTCATGCTCTCCGTGCTGGGCATGGTGGGCTTGTACGTGGGCAAAGTATTTGAACAGGTGAAAAACCGGCCGCTCTATCTGGTCGACCTCACCCTGAACCTGGAAGACAACGCGAAACATGACCACGCGCCTGGAGTTCCTCCCCTGGGACAGTGAGTTCCTGAAGTTTGGCGTTGCCCGCCTTGCGCTGAGCGCGGGCGAGTCGGCCAGACTGCCGGCGGCCCTGGCCCGGGCGCGTGCCGGGCAGTGCCGGCTGCTCTACCTGGTGGTAGCCCCGGACGATGCGGAAGGCAACGAAGCAGCCAGACAGGTCGGAGCCGTGCTGGTCGACCGCAAAGTGACCTTCGCGATGCCAGTCGATGCGGCTGACGCCCAGCTGGCTGCCAATCCTTCTATTAGCCCGGCCTATGCTTACACGGTGCACCTCGAAGAAGTGGCATTGCAAAGCGGCGAATATTCGCGCTTTCGGCGCGACCCGCATTTTGCTGCCGGAACTTACGAGCGGCTTTACGGGCTGTGGCTGCGTAATTCGCTGGCCCGTACGCTGGCCCGGGAAGTGCTGGTTTACCGGGCCGCGCCGGAGGCAGTAGAAGCTGGTTTGCTGACTCTGGGCCTGAAGCCAGACTGCACCGATATAGGCCTGCTTGCCGTGGCTGCTGCCGGTCGGGGCCAGGGCGTGGGGCAGCGGCTGGTGCGGGCCGCGCGGCGGCTCACGGCCGAATGGGGCCGGGCCGAATTGCAGGTCGTAACGCAGCTCGACAACCAACCAGCCTGCGGGTTCTATCGCAAATGCGGTTTCGTGGAGCATAAGGTCGAGCATGTTTACCATTTGTGGCTGGCGGGCGAATAGGCACCCGCTCCGGTTCTGCATGCGCTAATGCCCGCCACCGAAGCCATGAGTGGGTGCCGTTGCCATCCTCTCGGGCGAGCCTCGGCTACCTCAAAACGCGGGCGAGGAAAGGGGGTATTATTTTTTGGCGTGACGTTGTAATGCCTTTGCCACCCCGACGATTCACTTCCTGAAACCTTATTACCCGCATGGCCGCCGCCACTCCGTCTGCTGATTTTGTTGCCGTCCTGAACGAGTTTCAGCCGCTGCTGCGGCGCGTGGCCCGGCTCTACTGTCAGGATGCCGACGACCGGCAGGACCTGTTTCAGGAAATGGTGCTGCAATTGTGGCGGGCCTGGCCGCGCTACGTGCCCCAGCCGGGCGCGAAGCTCAGCACCTGGCTCTACCGCATTGCCCTGAACGTGGCCATCTCGAACCTGCGGCAGCGCACCCGCCGCCCGGCCCCTACCGAGCTGACGGCCGAAGCTCTGGCCGTGGCGCAAGCCCCCGAAAGCGGCTACGATGCCGACGACCGCGCCGCCCTTTACCGGGCCATCGCCCGGCTTTCCGACGTGGACAAGGCCTTCATCCTGCTCTACCTTGAAGACCGGCCCTACGAAGAAATGGCCGACATCCTCGGCATCACCCAGAACAATGTGCGCGTGAAAATGCACCGCGTGCAGGAAAAACTTCGCTCCCTTTTAGTCCCCGCCGCCTGATGGAACTCGATGACCTTCGCCGCCAGTGGCAGCAGCCCGAAGCGGCTGGCGTGCCCGCCGTCAATACTGCCCAGCTCGACCAACTGCTCGCGGGCCGCTCGGATGGGCTGGTGGAGCAGATGCGCCGCAATGCGCGGGTCGAAATGGCGTTTGTGGCCCTCACGGCCGTTGCCATGCCGTTGCTGATTGGGTTTGCCCACAATTTCCTGCTCCGGGCGCAGGTAGTAAGCCTGTTTCTGCTGGCCCTGGTGCTGCTGGGGTATTACTACCGTAAGCTGGCCATGCTGCGCCAGATGATCCAGCCGGAGGGTCACGTACTGGGCAACCTGCGCCGCCTGTGCGCCGGCCTGCGCAGCATGTTGCGCTTCAACTACCGGCTGACGCTGGCCCTGCCCCCGGCTTCGCTGCTGCTGGGGTTCGAATTTGCGGTGGGCCGGGAACTGGGCCGACCCGGCGGCGTGCGCGCCGTGCAGTTGTTCGGGGTGGGCGCGGCCCTACTCGCTACGGGCCTGCTGCTGCAATGGGCCATTGTGAAGGGTACCCGCTGGTACCTACAACACCTCTACGGCCGGCACCTCGACCGGCTGGAAGCCAGCCTGCGCGAGTTGACCGAGCCGGACCGGGCACCGGTCGGCTGAACGCGGCGCGCTCCCATTCATCCGCCTTATTCGCCGTTTGGGTAGCGCTTTCAGCCGTTTGCCGCTCACCGGGTTGCGGTGCGCACACGGTGGCGGCTACATTTGCTTTCAACCTTGCTTTTTTCACCTTTTCTCTCCTGCTATGCAAACAACTTCTTCCCAGCCTATTCTTGAAGTCCTCGACGTGCGCAAGGCCTACGCCAACCATGTCGCGCTCGACGGCGTGAGCCTGTCGATTCCCGAGGGCAGCATCTTCGGCCTGCTCGGCCCCAACGGGGCGGGCAAAACCTCCCTCATCCGCATCATCACCCAGATTACGGCGGCTGATGAGGGCGAAATCCGCTTCCGCGGCGAGCGGCTCAACCCTTCGCACATCGCCCAGATTGGCTATCTGCCCGAGGAGCGGGGCCTGTATAAGAAGATGAAAGTGGGCGAGCAGCTGCTGTACCTGGCCCGGCTGCGCGGCCTGACCCGAGACGACGCCACGACGCGCATCAAGCAGTGGCTGAACCGCTTCGAAATAAAGGAGTGGGCCGGCAAAAACGTGGAAGACCTCAGCAAGGGCATGCAGCAGAAGGTGCAGTTTATTGCCACCGTGCTGCACGACCCCAAGCTGATTATCCTGGACGAGCCGTTCTCGGGCTTCGACCCGATTAACGCCAACCTGATTAAGGACGAGATTCTGGCGCTGCGCGACCAGGGTGCTACTATTATTTTCTCGACTCACCGCATGGAATCGGTGGAGGAGATGTGCGACAACATTGCCCTCATCAACCGCTCGCGCAAGGTGCTCGACGGGCCGATTGGCGTAATTCGCGACCAGTTCAAAACCAATACCTACGAGGTGGAGGGCAAGGGCAAGCTTATTCTGGTGCACCCCGATTTTGAGGTGGTGGAGCAGAAGGAGCGCGAAAACGGCCACTTCTACGCCCGCGTGCAGCTGCACGACGGCGTGCGCCCCAACGACCTGCTGCGCTACCTTATCGGTGCGGTGGAGGTGGAAGCCTTCCGGGAGCAGATTCCGAGCATTAACGAGATTTTCATTCGGCGCGTGCGCGAAACCATGCCCGAAACGCTGGTGGAAGTGCCTGCTTAATTAGTGCCTTTCACAATCGCCGGTCATGCAGAGCGTAGCATCTCGCTTGCTACCACTAATTCAATCGCTCGGCGGTATTGATTACTGCTGCACGCGAGATGCTTCGACTCCGCTGCGTCGCCGCTTGATGCGCAGAATGCTCAGCATGACGTTCTTTTTTCTCCGAAAACGACTAAATCCATTTCTCATGGCTTCTAAATTTTTCCTCATTGCCCAGCGCGAATACCTGACCCGGGTGCGCAAGCGGACCTTCATCATGCTCACCCTGGCGGTGCCGCTGCTGCTGGCCGGCTTCGGGGTGTTCATTGCGAAAATTACCAACTCCGACAACGACAGCACCGACGTGGTGGAAGTGCGCGACGACTCGGGCCTGGGCGTGGCCGCCCACCTCGTGAGCACGCCGCAACTGCGCTTCGTGGCGACGACGGCCGCGCTGGCCGACGCCAAAAAAGACTTCCAGAAAGCCAAGCACGACGGGCTGATTTACCTGCCCGCCCGCCTCGACGTGGAGAAGCCAGTGGGCGTACAGTTTTTCGCCAAGGGCAACATCAGCCTGAAAAAGCAGGCCGCCGTGGAAGGTGCCCTCAACAAAGCATTTTCGGAGCTGAAGATGCAGCAGTCGGGACTGACGCAGGAAAAGCTCGACCGCCTGCGCTCGAAAGTGGAAATCCAGGCCATCAGCCTCGACGAAAGCGGCAAGGAAGCCGACAGCAACGCGCTGGCCACCTCGGGCATTGCCTACGCACTGGCGCTGGCCATCTACATGTTCATCTTCATCTACGGCGTGCAGATTATGCGCGGGGTGGGGGAGGAGAAGTCGAGTCGCATTATGGAAGTGATGCTGTCGTCGGTGAAGCCGTTCGATTTGATGATGGGCAAGATTATGGGCATCGCGGCGGTGGGCCTCACCCAGTTTCTGCTCTGGGGAGTATTGTCGTACGGCGTGGGCTCAGTACTGATTCCGATGGTGATGCATGACGACAAGCCCAAAACCGAAATGGCGGCCACGACCACGCCGGCCGCCCAGGCCTCGGCCGATGACACGCAATCGAACAGCGGAAAGATGGACCAGGCCCTGAGTAGTTCAAATGAGAAGATGAATCCTGCCACCCGCACCGGGGGCATGTTCGCGGCCCTGGGCAACCTGCCCATAAGCACCATCCTGTTCGGCTTTATTATCTACTTCCTGGGCGGCTACTTGCTGTATGGGGCGCTGTTCGGGGCCGTGGGCGCGGCCGTGGACGACCAGACCGATACCCAGCAGTTCATGTTTCCGATAACCCTGCCGCTCATTCTGAGCTACATTGTGGGCGTATCAGTCATTCTGCGCGACCCGGATGGCACGGTGGCGTTCTGGATGTCGATGATTCCGTTCACTTCCCCCATTGCCATGGTGATTCGCCTGCCCTTTGGCGTACCGATGTGGCAGCTGGCGCTGTCCATCTTCCTGCTGGTGCTGGGTTTCCTGAGTACGGTGTGGCTGGGGGCGCGCATCTACCGCGTGGGCGTGCTCATGTACGGCAAGAAGGTGACGTACAAGGAGTTAGGCAAGTGGATGTTCTATAAGGGCTAAGCCATTTCAAGGCTGGAGCACCCTGAACGTCATGCTGAACGCCGTGAAGCATCTTTACGTCGTAGTAAAAAGATAATATTTAATTTGTTTTTTTACTGCGACTTTGCATTGTATGTTTGACCCATACATTCACATTCACAAAAAACCTATGAATAACTTACCGCAGGTTCACTTCAGTGGACAAACCCCCGGCCTCGTTTTGTTTGAAAAACGAGCAATTATCGAATTGTCCTCGGACGAAATGATGGAAATCAATGGGGGCACGACCCCACTGTGCCTAGTTGCCGCTGGCGCGGCTATCGTGTGGAGTAGCATTCAGATTGGGCGGGCCATATACGGAGCTACCCATTAATACCAAGTCGAGAATAGCACCGTCGCATCGCCCTGGTGTTAAACAGATTATTAAAGCGGATGCCGAAAAGCTTGGATAGAGTAGGCACTAAGAAGCAACAGCACAACCCAACTCCTATGAACACACTTGTTTCATTCGCCCCCACTTCCGAGTCCTTGTTCGAGTCGCGAACCATCGTTGAACTATCCGATGCCGAGATGATGCAAATTGATGGCGGTACCACGCCCGTTTGCGTTGCTGCCGTTGCGTCTTCAACGTGGTGCATCGGGGGTGGCCTTGTTGCAGTAGGCTTGGTGATTGGCTATTTCGACCACAAGTAAATCGACATGCAGGTAATGAGTTATAGAGATAAATATTGCTAATATTTATCTCTTAACCTGTTTTAGCCCAAGGCTACCACTTTAGCTAAAGTGTAAATAAATACAGGTTGCGTACGGGGGACTCCCTGTGCG
>JALYUI010000330.1 GCA_030853845.1 Bacteroidota bacterium
GCACTGCCCTGCCCGTTGTGCTGACGGAGGCCGCTGCCGTCGCATCGGGCAACAGCTTGTACGTGCTGGGCGGGCTCACGGCAACAAATAGCCCGCAGAATACCGTCTACCGCCTGTCGACCACCGCAGCTACTTCGACCTCGTGGACGGGCGTGGTTTCGACCGATTGGTTCACGGCCGGCAACTGGACCAATGGCGTACCGACCACCTCGCTGGATGCCAGCATCTCCAACGGCGCACCGCGCTATCCGCAGATTGCGGCCGGTACCGCTTCCGTTCGTGGCCTGATGCTCGGCACCGGGGCCGCGCTGACCCAAACCGGCGGCACCCTCGACGTGCGGGCCGACTTGACCGATAACGGTACCTTCGTGCCCACCGGCGGCACGGTGGTGCTGGGCAATACCTTCCAGAGCAATGGCCCCAATATTCTGGGCAGCAGCGCCGTCCGGTTCTGGAACCTGACGGTTAACACCAACGGCGTACTGCTGGGCACTGCGGCCGGAGCTTCGGTGCAACGCTTGCTGACCTTGAACGGGGCCTTCGTGACGCAGGCCAACCCGCTCACGCTGGAAAGCAACAGCGCGACGACAGCCATGGTGGTGAATAACAGCGGCGGCTTCGTTTTCGGCACGGCCACGGTGCAGCGCTACCTCGACCCGAGCCTGAACGCGGGCCTGGGCTACCGCCACTACAGCTCGCCGGTGCAAAGCACCACGGTGGCCGACCTGGCCACCAGTGGCTTCTCGCCCGTGGTGAACCCAGCCTATAACACGCTGGGCAACACGGCCACGCCTTTCCCCACCGTGTTCGGCTACGATGAGGCCCGCCTGAACGCTACCAGCGCCACCACCCAGAGCTTCGACCAGGGCTGGTTCTCGCCCGCCGCCACCACCGACGTGCTCAACCCCGGCCGGGGCTACACCGCCAACCTGGCCGCCAGCGAGAAAGTCGACCTGGTGGGCGCCCTCAACAACGGCACCATTGCCGTGGGGGCTCTCTCGCGCGGCACCGAAGCCAACTCCGGCTGGCAGCTGCTGGGCAACCCCTACCCCGCCCCGCTCGACTGGAACGTGGCCCGTGCCGGCCTGCCCACCGGCGTGATTGACGCGATTTACGTGTTCAAGTCGGCCGCCCAATACACGGGCACCTACCAGTTCTACCAAAACGGGTTTGGTACGCTGCCCGGCGGCCTGGTCGGCTCGATGCAGGGTTTCTTCCTGCGCGTGAGCCAGAACGTGCCCGCCTTCAGCTTCGTCAACGCCTGGCGCGCGACGGCCTACCAGAACCCGACCTTCAACCGAAGCACGGCTGAGACCCGGCCCGCCGTGCAGCTGGACCTGGTCAGTGCCGCCGGTACCCACGAGCCCACCTTCGTCTACTTCGAGAATGGGGCCACGGCCGGCTTCGATGCCCACTTCGATGCCGACAAGCTGCCCAACTCGACGGGCCTGAACCTGTCGTCGGAAATTGCCGGCGGCCAGCGCCTGGCCGTCAACGGCCTGCCCGTGCTGGGCACCGCTGCCCTGACGGTGCCGCTGACGGTGGGCGTACCCGCCGCCGGCGCGTATTCCTTCAACGTGGCCCAGCTGCTGAACCTGCCCGCCACGATGGTATCCCTGCGTGACCGCCAGACCGGAGCACTTATTGACCTGGCCAACCAGCCCAGCTACTCGTTTACCACGGCCGCCGGCACGCTGCTGACCGGCCGTTTCGAGTTGGTGTTCTCGCCGCAGCGCCCGCTGGCCGTTTCGAACGTGGCCCTGGCTGCGCAGGTAGGCCTCTACCCGAACCCGGCCCGGTTGGCCGCGTTCGTGGAGCTGCCCGCCGCCCTGGGCCGCACGGCCGTCACGGCCTTGCTGGTCGATGCGCTGGGCCGCACCGTGCGCACCCAGACCCTGCCCGCCCAGGGCGCGGCGGCTCATCAGTTGTCGCTGGCCGGCCTTGCCAACAGCATCTATACCCTGCACCTGCACACGAGTGCCGGCGTGCTGGTGAAGAAGCTGGTGGTGGAGTAATTCTGGCCTGGCAAGGGGGCGCTCGTGCGACGCGGGCGACCCCCAAGCGCCCTCTTTCATGGTTCGACCTTTTTTTCTTAAAAACGATGTTCAAATACCTTCTTCTTGCTTCCGCCCTGTTGTTAGCCCTCGGGGCCACCGCCCAGGCTCCCGCCGATGGCGGCCCCGCGCCGGCCGCCCCCACGGCCACCCCGCTCGACGGCGGGGCCTCGCTGCTGCTGGCCGGCGGTCTGGCCTACGGCCTGCGCCGTAAGCCGCTAGCGCGGTAGCGGCGCTACACTCGTTGGGTCCTGCTCAACCAACGCCTCCTTGCTTTTCGGCGCAGGGAGGCGTTTTTTTTAGGAAGGGTAGCCCAAGTGCCGTGCTCGCTGAATGGGTTCACCCGCTACCTTCGCCGCTATGAAACTTCCGCTGCTGGCAGGGCTGGGACTGACGGCGCTGCTGCTGCTGGCCCGGCCCGCCGCTCACGCCCAAACTGACCCCGCTGTGTCCGTGGCCCCGCATTCCATCCTCAAAACCTACGCCCTGCGCCTGCGCCCCGGCGACGACCTGCGCCAGCAGCTCACGGCCTTTGTGCAGGCCCACCACATTGCGGCGGGCACCATGCTCACCTGCGTGGGCAGCCTCACGGTGGCCACGCTGCGGCTGGCCAACCAGGAAGGCCCGACGGTATATCGGGGCCACTTCGAGATTGTGTCGCTGGTGGGCACGCTGTCCACCAATGGCTCGCACCTGCACCTGGCCGTGGCCGACAGCACCGGGCGCACCATTGGCGGGCACCTGCTCGATGGCTGCCGGGTGTATACTACCGCCGAAATCGTGCTCGGCGAGTTGCCGCAGCTGGAGTTTCGGCGCGAAACGGATGCCACGTTCGGGTATCAGGAGCTGGTGGTGCGGCCGGCAGCAGCCGAAGCGCCACGCCCGCGCCGCCAGCCAAAGCCGTAGCATGGCCGCTGTGAGTCCGCGCGTGAGAACGTCTGGCAATCGTTCAGACGCGCGGACTCGCAGCGTCCACGCTACAGCCCGAAAAAAAGATGAACGGGGCGTGAAAATCATTGCGTCCGGCTGCTTATTATTGTAGGAATGAGCGCGCCATACTGCCGGCCGGAAGCCGGATTTTGTGCTGCGCCAAGTGTTTCTTTTCCTAGATATGTCGACTGTATTTCGTGGTGCCGTGCTGGCGCTGCTGCTGGCTGGCCCGCACCTGGGCGCGAGCCAGCAAACCCCCGTGCCGATGCCCCGGCCGGGCCAACTTCTGAAGGAAGGCATCGCCCTGCACGACAAACAGGACTACCCCGGGGCCATTGCCCGGTACCAGGCCGTCACGCCCGGCGACTCGTCGTACGCCACCGCCCAGAGCGAGCTGGCCCTGAGCCTGGAAGCCGCCAACCGCCACGACGAGGCCGTGGCCGCTGCCCGCCGCGCCCTGGTGCTCAATCCTTTCGAGCCCCAGACTTACAACACCCTGGCCACTGCCCAGGCCGCCCTGAAGCAGGTGGATGCCGCCTTGGCCACTTACGCCACCGGTCTGCACCTGTTTCCCTACAACCAGAACCTGGTGTACAACCAGGGTGTGGTCGAGTTTCAGCACGACCAAGTGGCCGCGGCGCTGGCCAGCCTGGAGCGCAGCATCGAGCTAAAGCCCACGCACCCCAACTCGCACCGCCTGCTGGGCTCCCTGGCCGCCGAGCAGGGCCAGCCCGCCCACGCTCTCACCAGCTGGCTGATTTGCCTGATGCTGGGCGACGATGGCGCTGCCGCGCACGACGTGCTAGTGCTGGCCGAGCGCCTCTCGCAGGGTGCGCCCGTGGTCGACGACAAGGACAAAGTGAAACCCGTGGCCCCCAATGAGGCGTTCGAGGAGCTCGACCAGCTGCTCGAAAGCAAGGCGGCGCTACAGGCCGGCTACGTGTCGAAGGTGAAGTTTGCGGCGGCCGTGGTGAAGCAGACCCAACTGCTGGTGGAGAAGTTTCCGGTTGATGGGCCGGCCACCGATTTCTGGGTGCGGGCCTACGGGCCGGTAATGGCCGCTCTGCGCGAGGGCGACAACCTGACGGCTTTTACCTACCTGATTCTGCAATCGGCCGACGACAAAAAGGCTTCGCAGTGGCTGAAATCGAATAAAAGCAAGGTGGAGGCGATGGCCAAGCTGGTGGTGCCGAAGCTGCTGGCCCTGCGCACCTCGCAGCAGGTGGCGGGCCAGCCGGCCGGCACGCGCCAGCCCGGCTGGTACACCAAGGGCAGCCTGTTTGGCCTGGGGCCGGGTACCACCACGGCCACCGGCGACTTCCAGGGCAGCGGCGCGTGGATTTCGATTGACGAAGACGCCGGCTACGTGGATGGCCGGGGGCAGTATAATGCCGCCGGCAAGCGCGTGGGCGACTGGAAATCGTTCCGGCCCGACGGCACCCCGCAGAGCGAGGGCCACTACAACGAGCAGGGCGAGCGCGAGGGCCTGGTGCGCGAGTACCACCCCAACGGCCAGCCGGCCAACGAGGCCACTTACCGCGCCGGTAAGGTGCAGGGCGTGCTCACGGTGTTCAACGAGTGCGGGGCGCGCATAGGCACCCGCACCTTTAAGGACGACATGCTCGAAGGCCCGTATTCGACCTATTACGACAGCGGCGCGCTGCGCATGCGCGTGACCGTGCACGCCGACAAGGAAGACGGCGTGCAGGAAGGCTTCTACGCCGACGGCACGCCCGAGTACCGCACCACCCTGGCAATGGGCCAGAAACAGGGGCCTTTCGTGACGTATTACCCCGATAAATCGGTGGAGCGCGAGGGCACTTATGACCACGACGAGTTCGACGGTCCCATTCGGGAAAACTTCGCCAACGGCCGCCCCAGCCTGGAGGGCCGCTACGCCAAGGGCAAGCACGCCGGCACCTGGAAAACCTACTTCCGCAACGGCAAGCTGAGCGTGGAAAAGAGCTTCGACGAGGCCGGCGAGCTGCACGGCACCTACCACGACTACGACGAAACCGGCCACCTCTACTGCGACACCGAGTACGTGCACGGCCGCACGGCCCACCTGCGCTACTTCAACCGCCAGGGCCAGCCCGTGCTCGACAAGGACACCCGCAAGGGCCGCGTGCCCGTGGAGCTGCCCGATGCCGACGGCCGCAAAAACGCCACCGGCACCTTCCTCGACGGGCAGCTGGTGGGGGAGTGGCGCTGGTTTCACCCCGACGGTGGTGTGCGCGAAATCAGCCACTTCGACAACAAGGGGAATAAGACCGGCGCGGCCGAATTCTACTACCAGGGCGGGCAGCTGCAGCGCCGCCTCGGCTACGACGCCGCCGGCCAGGAAGACGGTTACTTCGAGCATTTTACCGTTGATGGCCAGCTCTCGGCCACCGGCTACTACCTGGCCGGCCAGCGCCATGGCGTGTGGAAAAACTTTTATTCGGATGGCAGCCTGAGCGAGGAAATTGAATACTTCAAAGGCCAGCCCAACGGCACGGCCCGCAGCTACGCGCCCGGCGGCAAGCTCCACCAGGAGCGCCGCTTCGAGTTTGACCAGCTGCGCCGCCTCGTGAGCTTCGACTCGACTGGCCGCGTGCTGACCGAGGTGAGCCTGAAGCCCGACACCCGCGAATACCTGCTGCGCTACCCCGGCGGCCAGCCCTACTACCGCTCGGGCGTGGGCTGCTTCGCCCACCAGGGCCCGGCCGTGTGGTACCGCCCCGACGGCACTGTGGAAAGCACGGCCACGCAGGTGAATGGCCACCGCCAGGGGGATTTTCGCGCCACGTTTGCCGACGGCAAGCCCAGCCAGACCGGCCAGTACCAGGCCGGCGAGCAGGACGGCGAGTGGCTGAGCTACTACCCCGGCGGCCAGTTGCACCAGAAAAACCACTACCGCGACGGCGACGAAGACGGCGCGTACCAGGGCTACTTTGCCAATGGCAAGATGGAGCTGGAGGAAGGCTACGAAGGCGGCCGCCGCCTCGGCCCGAGCCGGCGCTACAACCCTGCCGGCGAGCTGCTGCTCGAAAAGACTTTCGACTACGGCACCCTGCTCAGCTACCGCGCCCCGGCCGAGGGCAGCGCCGCCCAGCCCCTGCCCAACCAGACCGGCACCCTCGCGGTGAACTTCGCCAACGGCAAGCCCGCCGCCACCGAAACCTACGAGCACAACCAGCTGGCCGGCCCCGCCACCTACTACTATTCGTCGGGCGCGGTGTTCCGGCGCACCACCTTCGCCAAGGGCCTGCGCACCGGCCTGCTCGAAAGCTACTACCCCAACGGCAAGCTGATGGAGCAGGAAAGCTACCTGCACGGCGAGCTCAGTGGCCGCTGCCGCTACTTCCGCCCCGACGGCACCCTGGAGCGCGAGCAAACCTACCGTTGCGGCGAGCGCCACGGCCCCGCCACCACCTTCGATGCCGCCGGCAAGCCCCAGCGCACCGAGGTGTGGTGGGACGGAATGCTGTATGGGAAGTAGGAGGGGTGTTAGCGATAGAAGAACGTCATGCAGAGCATTCTGCGCATTAAGCAGAGACGAAGCATCTCGCGTGCAGTAGTAAATCAATCGTGAAAGTGTCATTGGGTTAGTGATTGCGAGCGAGATGCTTCGTCTCTGCTTAATGCGCAGAATGCTCTGCATGACGTTTCTTCACCCCCACACTTCCCGTCCACTAGGAAAAGTCCTGCTCCCGGCCTAACTTGAAGTCGATTATCCGCTATCTGTCTAATTCCACTCATTCTTACGGAATGTCCTTTTCCCGCTATTACCTGCCCCTGCTGCTGCTGGCCGCCCCGGCTGCCTATGCGCAGACCCCGGCCAGCCAGCTGCTGACGCAGATGCGCCAGCAGTACCCCAACGAAAAAGCCGTGTACCTGGAAATGCGCCAGGACCTGACCGTGGAAATCCGCAACGACTCGGTGCAGGTCGTTGCCCGGCACCACGCCGACATGCTGCACCTGGCCGAGCAGTCGGGCATGTACGCCAACGACCGGGTGTTCAGCTCCCACTTCAACCGCCTGCAAAAGCTGGAGGCCCGCACCCTGGTGCCCAACGGCGAGAAGTTCAAGGCGGTGAAGGTGAACGAGTTTAAGGACAAGTTTGAGATTCAGTCGGGCATCTTTTTCGATGATACCCGGTCGGTTTCGTTCTCGTTTCCGGCCGTGACGCCGGGCGCGCGCACCGAAACCGACTACACCGTGCGCCACGTCGATGCCCGCTTCGTGATGCCGTTTTTTGTGGGCTCCTACGTGCCCGTGCGCCACGCCGAGCTCACCATTACGGTGCCGAAGGGCGTGGTGATTGGCTACAAAACCTTCCACGCCGAAAACACGCCCATCAAGTACACCCGCGAGGAAAAAGGCAGCCAGGTAGTGTACCGCTGGACGGCCGACAACCTGCCCAGTCCGCCCCGCGAAAACGACGGCCCGCAGGCCAGTTACTACTTGCCGCATATCGTGTTCTTCGTGCAGGAAGCCCCCGTAAG
>JALYUI010000331.1 GCA_030853845.1 Bacteroidota bacterium
TGTTCGGCTCGCGCAAAACCGACAACACGCCCCACTTCCTGCTGATTGGCGGCCGCTCGGTGGAATCGTACTTCTCGCCCACCGATAATGTGAACGGCCGCTTGCTCACCGCCATCGCCTCGGCCGACAACGACCTGCACTTCGAGTCGATGCTGATTACCCGCGCTGATTTGGGCCGCGCCATTTCCAATCAGGTTATCTCGCGCAACATCGCCGCCTGCTCCGACGGCCTCGTGAACGACACCAGCGGCACGGCGGGCTTTGCCTTCCGCCTGATGCAGGTTGGCCTGGGCAACCGCCTGGTGCTGAAGCGCGTGAGTGGCATCATGCACCACAAAACCCTGATTGTAGACGCTGGTGCCAGCCAGTCGGACCCGACAGTATTTGTAGGCTCGCACAACTGGACGGCTTCGGCCGATACTGAAAACGACGAGAACACGCTGGTGGTGCACGATGCCCGCGTTACCAACCGCTACTACCAGGAATACGCCGCCCGTATTGCCGAGCAGAACGCCGGCTTCACGGTGTGCCGCCTGGTGCTGGCGACTAAGAGCGGCAGCGTGCAGGCCAGCACCCTACAGGTGTACCCCAACCCTGCTAGCGGCAGCTTCCAGCTGCACCTGCCCGCCGGGGCCGCCCGCACCGCCACGGTGGTACTGCGCGACATCACCGGCCGCGTGGTGCTCACCCAGACCCAGTCGCTGAACGGCACCGACCTGACTATCGACGCTACTTCGCTGAAAACCGGCCTGTACATGGTGCAGGTAACGACTCCCGAAACCGTGCAGACCGGCCGCGTGGTTGTGCAGTAAGCATCGTATTATTTGCCTGAAAAGGGCGGCTCCCATAGCAGGGGCCGCCCTTTTTTTGTTCAGAAGGGTTATTTGGGTGTTGCAAATTGATGCGCAACACAACAAACCCAAGAACGGCATGCTTCGCTGCGCTCTGCATGACGTTCTTTTCAATCCCAAACCCCTATTGCACACCTCCCTAATACCCCCGGCTTAAATCAACCAGGTTTTCGAGCGGGCGGCCATGACGCAGGTGGTCGAGGTTGCGCAGGAGCATGTCGATTTTGCCGCGGTCTTCGTCGGGCTGGCCACCGCCGGTGTGCTGGGTGAGCAGCACGTTGGGCAGGGTCCAGAGAGGGCTGTCGGCGGGCAGGGGCTCGATGGCAGTTACGTCGAGCACCGCGCCGCCAAGGTAGCCGGCTTCGAGCAGGCGCAGCAGGGCGGGCTCGTCGGTGGTGTTGCCGCGCCCCACGCTGGCGTAGATACTGCCGCATGGCATAGCATGCAGCAGCTCGGCTGAAAAGAAGCCTTTAGCGCTGCCCGGCAGGCAGTTCACTACCACATCGGTATCGGGCAGCACGGCCAGCAGGTCGGCCCGGGTGCGCAGGCTGGCCTCCGGATGCGTGGGTGCCAGCAGCTGTACAGGACACTCGAAGGCGCGCAGCATTTGCCGGAGCGCCCGGGCAATAGCGCCCGCTCCGAGGATGACGACCCGCTGGCCGCGCAGCAGCCCGGCGCGGTTGCGCACGACGGCCCGGTCGCTCCACCGCCGCTGGGCCTGCAACACGGCCAGCTCGCCCAGCCGCCGGTAGATGCTGAGCAGGCCGCCGAGCATGGTTTCGGCGCAGGGCCAGGAGAAGAAGTCGCCCATGTTGGCCACCGGCACGTTCGGGTGCAGGTGGCGGTAGCGCTCGAAGCCCGCCGAGTCGAGCTGCCAGAAGCTGAGCAGCGGCGAAGGGCCGGCTTCCAGCCAGGTGGGCGACGGGTTGCCAAACAGCACATCGGCGTCCTGATAAGCGGGAAACTGCTGGCCGGGAGCTAAGTCGTGGTAGAAAGCAACTTCCATGTCGGGCGGCAGTCGCTCCCGCAGGTAGGCGCGGTCGGGAGTGCTCAGGGCGGTATAAACGAAAAGTTGCATAAGGCAGCGGACGAAAAAAGCCGCAGAAGTATCGTGAAGAGGAAGCCCGATAATTCAGGCTCCTGGCAAAGGTGCTGCGGGACGGCGTATTTTTCGGAAAAAATCGGCCGTTGTGCCAAATCTTACCGCTTTTGCGCGCTTTATCGGCGCGGCTCCCGCCATGCGCGCCTATCTTCAGCAGCACACCCAACTTACCGAAGCCGAGCTGGAACAAACGATGGCGCTGATGCAGCCCTGCACCTTCCGCAAGGGCACCGAGCTGTTCCATCCCGGACCCCCGCCCGACCGGCTCTATTTCATCGAAACCGGCCTGGCCCGTGCCTATCGCCTCGTGCGCGGCGAGGACATCACCAGCGCCTTTTATGGGGCCGATTCCTTTTGTTTCGATACCCTGAGCATCGTGGCCCAGGTGCCTACCGAGCTGTATTTCGAATGCCTGAGCGATGTGCAGGCCCACGAAATCCTGATTCCCGACCTCAACCGCCTGTTCCGGCGGGTGCCGGCTATCGAGCGCCTGGGCCGCCGCATCAACGAAAACCTGGTTTGCGGCCTCACCGAGCGCCTCCGCGCCTTCCAGATGGATGACCTGCGCACCCGTTACCTGGCCCTGATGCGCCAGAATCCAGAGCTGATTCAGCAGGTGCCGCAACGCCACATTGCCACCTATCTGGGCGTGAAGCCCGAGAGCCTGAGCCGGATGCGGGCACAGCTGTGAGGGAGATGAGGTGTTGGGTATTGGGTGTTGGGTATTGGGTATTGGGTATTGGGTATTGGGTATTGGGAATAAGAGAACGTCATGTTGAGCTGGCCGAAGCATCTCTACCGCAGTAGTAATCCAATCGCCCGGATTTACTGCTGCGGTAGAGATGCTTCGGCAAGCTCAGCATGACGTTCTTTTATTCCCCGCCATCCCGGTTACATTTCTTAACCTACGTCATTTGGCCGGCCGCCGGAACCGGGTACTTTTACCGGCACTCCCCTCCCACCCAGCCCGCCCCCAATGGCCAAACAAGCATACTCCCGCCGCGACCTCGCCTTTCAGCTCCACGAAGTGCTGCGGGCCGAAGAGCTCGCCCGCTTCCCCTATTTCCAGGACCACGACCGCGGCTCCATCGACCTCGTGCTCGACACCGCCGGCCAGTTTGCCGACCAGCTCCTGCGGCCCCTGCTCACCGAAATGGACCGCCAGGAGCCCCAGCTCGTGGACGGCACCATTCGCCTGCACCCCGGCATGCAGGCCATCACCCGCCGCTTCGGGCAGGATGGCTGGATAAACGCCCTTTTCCCGTATGAGGAAGGCGGCCAGCAGCTGCCCGGCACCGTGTACAATGCGGCGGTGTTTGCCATGCAGGCCACCAACTACTCGGCCAGCGTGCCGCCCTTCCTCACGCTGGGAGCCGCCAACCTGCTGCGCAGCTTCGCCACGCCCGAGCTGGCGGCGGCCTTTACCCCGCACATGTACGCCGGCAACTGGCAGGGTACGATGGCCCTGACCGAGCCCGACGCCGGCAGCTCGCTGTCGGACATCACCACTTCGGCCGAGCCAACCGACGCCGGCTACTACCGCCTGCGGGGCCAGAAAATCTACATCTCGTCGGGCGACCACGATGCCTGCGACAACGTGGTACACCTGATGCTGGCCAAAATAAAGGGCGGCCCGGCGGGTGCCAAGGGCATTTCGCTGTTTGCGGTGCCGCGCCAGCGCGTAGCCGAGGGGCTGCCCTCCGGCGCTACCCGGCCCGAAGAATTGCTACCGAATGATGTGGTCACGGCCGGCATCTACCACAAGCTGGGCTGCAAGGGCGCGCCCATTGCCCACCTCATGGTGGGCGGCAACGACGACTGCCGGGGCTACCTCGTGGGCGAGCCCAATAAGGGCCTCACCTACATGTTCCAGATGATGAATGAGGCGCGGCTGGCCGTGGGCGTGAGTGCGGCGGCTATCGGCACGGCCGCCTACTATGCCGCCCTTGAATACGCCCGCGCCCGCCCCCAGGGCCGCCCCATCGCCAACCGCGACGTGACCCAGCCCCAGGTGCCCATCATCCGCCACGCCGACGTGAAGCGCATGCTGCTCTTCCAGAAAGCCACCATGGAAGGCGCGCTGGGCCTGCTGCTCCAGTGCAGCTACTACATGGACGTGGCCCACGCCGGCGAAGGCGAGGAAAAGGAAAAGGCCGAGCTGCTGCTCGACTTGCTGATGCCCATTGCCAAAACCTACCCCTCCGAAATGGGCGTGCTGAGCACCAGCGCGGCCATTCAGGTGCACGGCGGGGCGGGCTACACCACCGATTTCCCGGTGGAGCAGTTCTGGCGCGAGTCGCGCATTCATCCCATTCATGAGGGTACCACCGGCATTCAGGGGCTCGATTTGCTGGGACGTAAAATCATGCAGCACGGCGGCAAGGCCGTGGGCCTGCTGCTCGAAGAAATGCAGACCGCCATGGCGGCCGCCGAAGCGGTGCCGGAGGTGGCCCCGCTGGCCGCCCAGCTCGGCAAAAGCGTGGGCATTTTGCAGCAGGTAACCGGCCACCTGCTGGGCGTAGCGGCGAAGGACCACGAATTATTCCTGGCCGATGCCACGCTTTACCTGGAGCTGGCCGGGCTGGTGGTGGTAGCCTGGCAGTGGCTGCGGCAGGCGACAGTGGCCCAGGCCGCCCTGCCCACCGCCCACCCCGACGACCAAAATTTCTACCACGGCAAGCTCATGGCCGCCCAGTATTTCTTCGAATACGAGCTGGTGAAAGTGCCCGGCCTGGCCAGGCGCCTGCAGTCGGCCAACGCCGTGACGGTGGCGGCAAAAGCGTGGGCATTTTGCAGCAGGTAACCGGCCACCTGCTGGGCGTAGCGGCGAAGGACCACGAATTATTCCTGGCCGATG
>JALYUI010000333.1 GCA_030853845.1 Bacteroidota bacterium
CGGCCCGGCCCCGCGCCTGCGCCTGCCCGACGAGGCGCGCCTGCGGGAGCTGCGCGGCCGCCGTGCGTTTCAGTACGCCGAAGATGCCCGGGCACCCGAGCAAAGTGCCTGGGATGCCTTTTGGGCACGGGTGCGCGAGGCCATTGGCGAGTGGCTGGGCAGCCGCAGCTACAATGGCTTCTGGCGCTGGATTTTTTATGCGCTGTTTGTGGGAGCGGCGGTGTTCATCGTGCTACGGCTGCTCGAAATCGACTTCACGGCCCTGCTGGGCCGCGCGCCCCGGCGCACCTCACTGGCCTACGACACCACGGCCGAAAACATTCACGAAGTAGATTTTGCTACCCGCCTGGCGGAGGCCGAGGCGGCCGGCAACTGGCGGCTGGCGGTGCGCCTGGGCTACCTGCAATTGCTGAAAGCCCTGGCCGACGGCGGCCTGATTGCCTGGCAGCCCGACAAAACCAACCACGCCTACCTGGCCGAGCTGCCCGCCACCGGCTCGCTACGCGGGGCCTTCCGCGAGGCTACCCGGCAGTTCGAGTACGTGTGGTACGGCGAGCTGACGCTTTCGGCCCCGCTCTACGCCGAGGTGCGCGCCGGCCACCGCGCCCTGCGCGAGCAGCTGGGCCGCCCGCGTGCTACTGCTACCCGCTAACGCTAACCGCTGCTACCCATGACAATGAATCTGCGCTGGTATCTGGGGGGGCTGCTGGCCCTGTTTGCGGGCTACGTGGCGCTGGAATACTACCGTCCCAAGCCGGTGGACTGGACGCCCACGCTCATCAACAAGGACCAGATTCCGTACGGCACCTACGTGCTTTATGACCAGCTGCCCCGCCTGCTCGGCACCGACTCGCTCACGACCTCGCGCCTGCCCATCTACAACCAAATCACGGGCATGTCGCTGGAAACCTCGGATGCCCTGGCCGAAGCCCGCACCACCACTATAGAAATTCCGCGCCAGGAGCCCGACTCGACCGCAAGCGCCGAATCGGACAGCCCGGCCGATTCCAGCGCCACTGCTGAAACAGCTGATGCTACTGCAATGACTGATTCTTCAGCTGATGACTCCGGGGCGGCCGGTACCACCACCACGAAGGTGACGAAAAACGGTATCACCACCACCACTACGACTTACCACGACAGCTCCACCGATGCCGATTCGACCACCACGGCCGACGGCGACGACGAATCGGAGGATGAGGAAGCCGACGATGATGAATCTGCTTACCCCCGGGCCAACTACCTGTTCGTCAGCACCAATTTCACCGCCACGCAAGCCGATTTAGGGCCGCTGCTGGGCTTCGTAGCTCAGGGCAACGACGTCTTTATCGCGGCTGAGAGCTTTGGTGACGCCGGCCGCACGCTGCTCGACTCGCTGGGCCTGCGCCTGCGCCGTCTGCCGCTGGCAGCCTATTCGGGCCCGCGCAAGCTGCTGGTGCCCGACTCGGTAGCGGTGCACTTCACCAACCCCGCTCTGGCCGGGCCGCGCTACCACCTGCCGGCCGCCGATGCCGACCTGCGCCTCGAAGCCGACACGGCCCATCCGCACCCCACCTTCGGCCCGGCGCAGGCCCTGGCTACCGACGAGCAGGGCCGGGCCGTGCTGGTGCGCAGCAGCTACGGCGCGGGCCATGTGTACCTGTGCACGGTACCCGTGGCCTTCACCAACCTGCTGATGCTGCGCCCGGCCACCAGCCGCTGGGTGGCCACGGCGCTGTCGTACCTGCCCGTGCGCCCTACCTGGTGGGACGAATACCAGAAGCAGGGCCGCGTGGGTAACCAGTCGCTATTGCGGCTGGTAACCAGCCACGAAGCCCTGAACACGGCCTGGTACCTGCTACTGGCCGGGGGGCTGCTGTTTGTACTGGTGGAAGCCCGGCGGCGGCAGCGCATCATTCCCACCCTTAAGCCCTTGCCCAACAGCACGCTGCTGTTTACGCGCACTGTGGCCGGCCTCTACCGCCAGGGCCGCAGCCACGGGCCGATTGCCGAGAAAAAAGTGGGGCTGTTTCTGGACTACCTGCGCACCCGTTTCCAGGAGCCCACGCCCGACTTTGCCGACGATAATTTCCGCGAGCGCCTCAGCCAGAAATCGGGGGTAGCCCGGCCGCAGGTCGATGAGCTGCTTCGGCTGGTGAACTTCACCCGCACCGCGCCGCAGGTGAGCGACGAGCAGCTGCTGAAGCTGAGCCGCGCCCTGAGTGATTTTCGGCGCGAAGCCCGCCGCTGATATTTTTATTGCACTGAGCCAGGAAAAGCCCTTTTTGTCAGATTGAACTATCCCAGGAAACCTTCTTTTTGCTATCTTCAAGCCACTTTTTTACGTTCTTTCGCTACCCTTACTCGTTTCCCACTGCCTTGCTCACCGTTGCGAAGCTCGCTGTAATCATCAAATATGATTGGAATTTTCGACACTTCGAAGCAGTAGCTTCAACCGCCGAAAAAGATTTAATGGACGTTGATTGGGATGACTTAGGAGAAATATTGGCCGACCTGAGGCTACTAAACCAGCAGCTCCTTTCGACCGGATACGCCCGAAAAATTCACGCAGAACTCCTGGCCGCCTGCGCCGACGAGGCTACTGCCCAGACCTTTATTGGCTACGCCAGCACTTTGTAAATGGAAAACCAGAACCCCGATTCCCTCTCCGCGACCCCGGCTCCGCAGCCCGCAGGCCATCCGCAAGCGCCGGCCGACGCGGCTGCCATGCCCGCAACTACTGCCCTGGATGCCCCGGCCGCTGCGGCCGAAACGCCTGGTGTTGCCCCCGCAGCTGCAGACTCTGCCGCGCCGGCTGCTCCACCCGAAGTGCCCGCTTCCTTCGCCCCGCGCACCGACTTTGCCCGCCTCACTGAGCAGATGGTGGCTATTCGGGCTGAAATCGGCAAAATCATCGTGGGCCAGACCGATTTGCTGGAGCTGCTGCTGACGGCCGTGCTGGCCGACGGCCACGTGTTGCTGGAAGGCGTGCCCGGCGTGGCCAAAACCCTGATGGCAAAGCTGCTGGCCCGTACCCTGGCCGTGCCCTTCAGCCGCATCCAGTTCACCCCCGACCTGATGCCTTCCGATGTGCTCGGCACCTCGGTGTTCCGGCAGAACAAGGCCGACTTCGAGTTTCGGCCCGGACCCATTTTCTCCAGCGTGGTGCTAATTGACGAAATCAACCGCGCCCCGGCTAAAACCCAGGCGGCCCTGTTTGAGGTGATGGAGGAGCGCACCGTGACCCAGGACGGCACCACCTACGCCATGCAGGAGCCTTTTCTGGTGCTGGCCACCCAAAACCCTGTGGAGCAGGAAGGCACCTATCGCCTGCCCGAAGCCCAGCTCGACCGCTTCCTGTTCAAGCTGCACGTGGGCTACCCCACCCTGGCCGAGGAAGTGCAGATTCTGCAGGGCCACCACAGCGGCTTCGGCGGCACCAGCCTCGACGCCGTGCAACCCATCCTGAGCGCCGCCGACCTGGCCGGCCTGCGCCAGCAAATCCGTCAGCAGCGCGTCGAGGCCAACATTCTCGAATACATTGCCCGGCTCGTGGGCCAGACCCGCGCCCACAAAAGCCTCTACCTCGGGGCCTCCCCCCGCGCCTCGCTGGCCCTGCTAAACGGCGCCAAAGCCCTGGCCGCCCTGCGCGGCCGCGACTTCGTGACGCCCGAAGACGTGCAGTTTCTGGCCCCCAGCGTGCTCCGCCACCGCATCATGCTCACCCCCGAGCGCGAGATGGAAGGCGGCACGCCGGATGAGGTGGTGAAGCAGATTATGCAGGCGATTGAGGTACCGCGGTAAATTTTTAATTAAAAATGAAGAATTAAAAATGGGGCTGGACTATGAAGGAAGAAAATGTCGTTTTGGCCAAGAGCTATGCCTTCTCAAAACGTATGATATTGCTGTATAAGCTTCTGCTCAAAAACAAACCGCCCCGTTCATTGGCCAACCAGTTACTACGTTGTGGTACTTCCGTTGGCGCAAATGTGGAAGAGGCAGTCGGCGGTTTTTCGCGTCGCGATTTTGCCGCTAAATGCAGTATAGCTTACAAAGAAGCACGTGAGTCGCACTACGGGCTTCGGCTTTTGCGCGACACCGAATGCTTGGAGCCAAAGCTGGCAGAGTCGTTACTGAATGATGCGGAGGAGTTAAAGCGCATACTTGCGGCCATTATTATCACCTCCCGTCGCGCTCAGGAGCAATAGTAAAAACCAGTCATTTTTAATTTTTAATTCTTCATTTTTAATTGACTTTCTTCCTCACCACGCGCTTCTTCCAAATCCTGTTGGCCCTTGCCACGGGCTTCGTGGTGGCGTTTTTTCTGCCCTGGCTGCTGGGGCCGATGAAAATTGCCCTGGGCCTGTTCGCGGCCCTGGGGCTGCTCGACGCGCTGCTGCTCTACGGGGCGGGGCGCGGGGCCGATGCGCCGGTTTTCGGACGGCGGGTACTGGGCGAGAAGCTGGCCAACGGCTCCGACAACGACGTGCGCATCTACCTCGAAAACCGCTACCGGTTTGCTATTGACACCGAAACGATTGACGAGATTCCGCACCAGTTTCAGCGGCGCAACGTGCTGTTCAAAACCGTTATTCAGCCGGGGCAAACGCAGATTATCGATTACCAGCTGCGGCCCGTGAAGCGCGGCGAGTACGAGTTCGGGGCACTGAATATTTACGCGGCCTCGCCGCTGGGGCTGGTGCGGCGGCGCTTCCGCTACGAGCAGGGCCGGGTGGTTCCGGTTTATCCGTCGTTTTTGCAGATGCGGCAGTACGAGCTGCTGGCTATCCATAACCGCCTCACGGAGGTGGGCGTGAAACGCATCCGGCGCGTGGGGCAGAGCATGGAGTTCGAGCAAATCCGGCCCTACGTGCCCGGCGACGACCCGCGCAGCATCAACTGGCTGGCCACGGCCCGGCGGGCGGGCACCGGAGCCGATGACGCCCTGGTGGTGAACCACTTCCAGGACGAGCGCGCCCAGCAGGTGTACTGCCTCATCGACAAGGGCCGGGTGATGCGCATGCCCTTCGACGGGCTCAGCCTGCTCGACTATGCCATCAACGCCACGCTGGTGGTGAGCAACATTGCGCTGCTCAAGCACGATAAGGCCGGCCTCATCACCTTCGCCAACAAGCCCGGCGCAGCCCTGGCCGCCGACCGCCGGCCGGGCCATCTGCTGAAGCTGCTCGAAATTCTGTACCGCCAGAAAACGAAATACCTCGAAACCGATTTTGAGCTGCTCTACGCCACGGTGCGGGCCAAAATCAAGCAGCGCAGCCTGCTATTGCTGTTCACCAACTTCGAAACGCTGCACGGGATGCAGCGCCAGCTGCCCTACCTGCGCCGGCTGGCGAAGGACCACCTGCTGCTGGTGGTGTTCTTCGAAAACACCGAACTGCGGGCCTACCTCGACACCCCGGCCGCCAGTACCGAGGATGTGTATAACCAGACCATCGCCGAGAAATTTGCGCAGGAAAAGCGTCAGATTGTGCTCGAATTGCAGCGCTACGGCATTTATTCGCTGCTGACGGCCCCGCAGAACCTGACGGTGAACACCATTAACAAATACCTGGAATTCAAGGCCCGGGGACTGATATGAGGGATTATTCGTTCGGGAAGTTACCGCAGAGGTGCGCAGAGGTTTTCGCAGAGGTCTGCCGAGTCGTGCCAGAACAACTCAGCGGACCTCTGCGGATTTTCTCGGCGTACCTCTGCGGCAACTTCCTGGCCCTCCTGCTGGCCGGCCCCGCTCAAGCCCAGATGCCGCTGCCCGCCACCGCCCGCTACGGCCAGGGCCGTTTGCCGCTCAAAACGGCCCTCAAGCCCCTGCTGCCTGCCAATACCGACCCGATAACCCGGGCCGCCGTGGCGCGCAGCCTGGCCCGCCTCGCGCCCGGCAAAGCCGCGGGGCCGGCCACGCTGCAAATCCGCTACGGCCGGGTGGGCCTGCCCGAGCTGTTCGACGAGGAGCGGTACAGCCTGCGTATCACCCCGATGGGCGTGAGCATTGATGCCCCCACCAGCCTGGGCGTGCTGCGGGCGCTGGCCACGCTGGAGCAGCTGCCCCGCACCGATAAAAAGGGCCGCTACCTGCCCGAAGTGGATATTCAGGACCAGCCGCGCTTTGCCTGGCGGGGCCTCTCACTCGACGCGGCCCGGCACTTCCTGCCGGTGGCCGTCATCAAGCGCAACCTCGACGCAATGGCGGCCGTGAAGCTGAACGTACTGCACTGGCACCTGACCGACGACCAGGGTTTTCGGGTCGAGAGCAAGGTATTTCCGCGCCTGCACACGGTGGGCAGCACCGACGGGCTGTTTTACACCCAGGTTGAGGTGCGCGAGGTGCTGGCCTACGCGGCGGCGCGCGGCATTCGGGTGGTGCCCGAGTTCGACGTGCCCAGCCACACCACCAGCTGGATTGTGGCCTACCCGCGCCTGGCCTCCAACGACTCGGCCTACGCGCCCTACCGGCTCTGGCGCACCACCAACGTGGCCATCGACCCGACCCGCGAAACCACCTACTCCTTCATCGATTCGCTGTTTACCGAGATGACGACGCTGTTTCCGGACCCCTATTTCCACGTGGGCGGCGACGAGAACGACGGCCGCAACTGGCGGCGCACCCCGCGCATCGTGGCCTGGGCCAAAGCCCACCACCTCACCCGCGCCGACAGCCTCACCCTCGACAAGCACCGCGTGCAAACCTACTTCAACCGGCGCGTGCTGACCCTGCTACAGGCTCGCCGTAAAATCATGGTAGGCTGGGATGAGATTCTGGGTCCGGACCTGCCCAAAGAGGCCGTTATTCAGAGCTGGCGCGGTAAAAAGGGGTTGAATGAGGCCGCCCAGCTGGGCCACCCGGCCCTGCTGTCGAACGGCTACTACCTCGACCTGAACTACTCCGCCGCCGCCGCCTACGCCGCCGACCCGCTGCCGGCCGACACGCCCCTCGCACCCGCCGAGCAAAAGCTGGTGCTGGGCGGCGAAGCAGCCATGTGGACGGAATTTGCCGATTCCATCTTGGTCGATTCGCGCATCTGGCCCCGGGCCGCCGCCGTGGCCGAGCGGCTGTGGTCGCCGCGTGCCGCCACCCAGAACGTGCCCGATATGTACCGCCGCCTCGGGCTGCTGTCGGCCCAGCTCGAAACGCTGGGCCTGCGCCACCGCCGCGCCCCCGAGCTGCTGCTCAGGCAGCTGGCCGGCAGCAGCAGTGTAGGGCCGCTGCGCAACCTGGCCGAAGTGCTGGAGCCCGTGAAGGAGTACAAGCGCCACTTCCAGGGTTACACCTACACCACCGACTCGCGCCTGAACCGCCTCGTGGATGTCGCCCCGGCCGAATCGGAAGCCGCCCGCCGCTTCGCCGCCTTGGTCGATAGCGTGGTGCTGCCCACGCGGCCGGGCGCGCCGGGCTTCCTGCCCCCCGCCCCCGCGCAGGTGGCGGCCCTGCGCGCCCAGGCCATCGGCTGGCAGGCCAACGACATCCTGCTGCAACCGCTATTGGCCGCCAACCCCAATCTGGCCGAGTACGCTCCCCTCTCGACCCGGCTGGCCGCCGTGGCGGGCGTGGTGCTGGAGCGCCTCACGCAGCTACAGCTGGGCCAGGCGGCTTCCGTGGCCTGGCTGGCCCGCGCCCACGCCACGCTGGAGGCCGCGCAAGCCCCCGCCGGCCAGGCCGAGCTGGCCGTAGTGAAAGCCGCCCGCAAGCTGGCGGGGCTATGAGTTTCTTTGCGGGCGAAAGTGCGTCAGGTCGATAATCGAAAGAACCTCATTCAGCTAAACGTCATGCAGAGCGCAGCGAAGCATCTCGCGTGTGGTAGTAATTCAATTGTATAGGTTGGTGATGTGGCAAGCGAGATGCTTCGCTGCGCTCTGCATAACATGTACACTGGATAACGCTCTATTACCGCCAATTAATCCTCGACCCTTTTGCTGAAAAACGCCTCGCTACGCGCCCTCCTCCCCCGCCTCGGCCTGGTGCTAGCCCTGGCCCCGTTCCTTTTGCTGTGCGCTTTCGACCAGCCGTTTTTCGACGACTTCCGCAACGGCACTTGGATGCGTGAGCACGGCACCTGGGGGGTGCAGCTCTGGCTGTTCCGCACCTGGACCGGCCGCTTCACCACCACTTTTATTATGACCGTGCTCAACCCCGTGGCCTATGGCTGGCTGGGCGGGGTGAAGCTGGTGACGGCCGGCCTGTTCGTAGCGCAATGGGCCAGCCTGATGCACCTGCTGCGGTCGTTGCGGCGGTTGCCGCTGGGCCTTCACGTTACGCGGGCGCAGGCCGGATGGGCAGCGGCGCTGGTACTGGCGCTGTTCTGTAACGCCGCGCCCGCGCCGTTTTCGTTTCTGTACTGGTACAGCGGGGCCATTGTGTACCAACTGCCGCTTATTGCCCTGCTCAACTTCACGGCGCTGGCGCTGCGCGTGGGCTGGGACGCGCCCGAACACCGCTGGCGCTGGGCCGCGCTGGCGGTGCTGCCGTTGGTGCTGGCCCTCACCGGCAACGAGCTGACGCTGGTGCAGGCCCTGCCGGTGCTGGTCCTGCTGGCCCTGACTCTGCCCCGGGCGGCCCGGCCCCAGCTGGCGCTCTGGCTGCTGGTTGGGGCGCTGGCCACCACCGTGGCAGCCCTGGCCCCCGGCAACTGGGCGCGGGCCGCCGCCATGGCCCCGCCCACCGACCCCTACCACGCCTGGCGCTGGCTGGTGCTCATTCCACGCTCCGTTTTGTCGATGTCGCTGTTTCTGCTCAAGCCCCTAAATGGCCTAAGTACACTGGCTGCGGCCGCCGTGGGCTGGTGGACCGGCCGGCAGCCGGCCGCGCCCGAAACGCTGGTTGGGCCGCCCGGCACCGTGCTCACGCAGCGGCAGTGGCTGGCGGTGGTGCTGGTTTATGGAGCGCTGAATTTCATTGGCTTCGTGCTCTTTCGCTACCTGATTGTGGGTGCCCCTCTGACGCGGGCCCAGAATGAGATTCTGCTGGTGCTGCTGTTTTCGACGGGGCTACTGGGCTGGCTGGCGGGCCGGCAGCAGCACTTGGCCCGCGCTAATCGTGCTACTGAAGCCTCTAAGGAGCAACCGTTACCTAAACCCGGCGCGCCCCGGCTGCCACAGCTGTGGCGGTCGCAACTACTGCCGCTGGCGGGCCTGCTGCTGCTCACGGGCCTGCTGGCCGCCGGGCACGTACCCGAAGCCTGGCGCGAGCTAGCTACCAGTGCCGCACCCTTCGATGCCCAGATGCGGGCGCGCTTCGCCGCGTTGCGGGCCGCCCACCGCGCCGGCATGCCCCGCGTCACCCTGCCGCCGCTGCGCCTGCCCTACGGCCACGTGCTGGTGCCACTGAGCCGGTTCAGCCACGATATCGAGTTCGACCTTGACCTGACGACCGGCTGCGAGGGCAACATCAATGGGGTGATGGAAAATTATTTCGAAGTATCCGACGTGTGCTGCGACCCGGCCGCCCCCGCCCTGCCGCCCGCGCCATGAAGGCTGTAGCGCGGACTCTGCGAG
>JALYUI010000338.1 GCA_030853845.1 Bacteroidota bacterium
GGTAAAGATGCTTCGCTGCGCTCTGCATGACGTTCTTTTAAAGCCGTAGCCACGCTATTCGTCGGCTTCGCCGACGCAGCCGGCGGCGGCGGCGTAGCCGTTGCCCACGGGCAAACCCAGGGCGGCGGCCCGGCGCCAGTCCTGGCAGGCTTCGTCGGCCTGGCGCAGCATCTCGCGGGCGTGGCCCCGGTTCAGGAAGGCCTCGGCGTAGTCGGGTTTCAGCTTGATGGCCTGGCTGGCATCGGCGGCAGCCTCGGCGTATTTCTCGCGCTTGAGCTGGGCGGCGGCGCGGTTGTTCCAGGCCAGGGCGTAGGCGGGGTCAAGCTGCAGGGCCTGGCTGAAATCGGCAATAGCTCCGGGGTAGTCCTTGTTTTCGTAGCGGGCGCTGCCCCGGTTGGTCCAGGCCAGGGGGCTGTCGGCTTTGCGGGCCAGGTAAGTGTCGTAGTCGCGCAGGGCCTCGGGCAGCTGGCCGGCGCGGCGGGCGGCGGCCGCCCGATTCAGCAGGGCCGAAAGCAGGTCGGGTTGCAGGGCCAGGGCCTGGGTGTAGTCCTGCACGGCTTCGGGGTAGCGGCCCAGCTTCTGGCGGGTGCTGGCGCGGTCGTGGTAGGCGTAGGCCATTTTGGGGTCGGCTTTAATGGCGGCATCGAAATCGGCCTCAGCGGCGGCGTAGTCGGCTTTTTCGAAGCGCAGCACACCCCGGTTGTACCAGGCGGGAGCGTAGTCGGGCCGGGCTTTCACGGTTTCGGCGTAGTCCTGCTCGGCCTCGGCGGGCTGGCTGGCGGCCTCGTGGGCACGGCCCCGGCCGAAGTGGGCGGCGTAGTTGCCAGGCTCCAGCTTCAGGGCTTGGTCGTAGTCAGAAAGGGCGGCGGGGTAATCCTTCAGCTCGAAGCGGGTGGCGGCGCGGTTGGTGAAGGCGGCCGCGAAGTCGGGCCGGGCGGCAATGGCCTGGTCGAAGCTGGCCAGCGCCGCCGCGTAGCGCTGTTGGTTGAAGCTGGCCAGGCCACTGTTGTAGGCTTTCTCAGCCCGCTGGGGACCGGGCAGCGTGCTGGCCCGCACCGTATCAACCTGGGCCCGGGCCGCCAGCGAGCACGCCAACAACACGAAAAAAAGCAGAGTCTTTTGCATCATAGCGGGAGGTGCATGGTGAGGATAGCGTGTTGAGAGCGAATGTATTGGATTTTTCGCTTTCGACAAGCCGCTCTACTTTTTCGCCGGCTTCACTTTCCCAAAAATGCGCTTGGGTAAAATCATGTGTGCGCCGCGGGTGCCGTCCACCACCTGCGTCACGTCGAGGTCGCCGGCCACGCTGCACAGCATGTAGGCGTCGTCGCGGCTGAGGTGCTTTTCAGCCACCAGAAAGGCAATCATTTCGCGCACCGCGTCTTTGGCGGCCAGGGTCAGGTCCTCGTTCAGGCCCATGCTGATGTAGGCCGTGGGCGTTTCGGCGCGGGGCAGGGTCAGGTGCAAATCCTTGCGCACGATGAATTGCAGCGTGCCGGTGAGCGAGGTTTCGAGGGCCGTAATGTCGACTTCGCCGTTGCCCTGCCCGGCGTGGCCGTCGCCCACAAAAAACAGCGCCCCGGCCGCGTGCACCGGCAGATACAGCGTGGTGCCGGCCACCAGCTCCTTGTTATCGAGGTTGCCGCCGTGGATGCCGGGCGGCGCGCTGTTGATGCGGCCCGCCGCGGCCGGCGGAGCCACGCCCATGCTCCCGAAAAATGGCCGCAGCGGCACGTCGATGCCCGGCAGGAAGTGGGCCACCATCTGCTTCTTATCGAGCGGGATGATGCGCATCTTGGCGTAGCCAAAATCCTCCGGAATAAAGCCACTTTTGGCCCCGAAAGCATTGTAGGCGTAATCAATGGCCAGGTCGACGGCCTGGATGCGCACCTCCAGCACGTCGCCCGGCTCGGCCCCTTCCACGAAAATGGGGCCGGTGAGAATGTGCCCACCCGGCCCCTTATTGGTCACGTGGTCCACAATGTCGCGCAGGTTGGGCTCGACCTGCGCGGCGGGTAGGCCCGCGCCCTCCAGCCGCGTTGGGGTGGAGGTGATGAGCGTGTGCACCCGTACCGTTTCGCCCGATTTGATGCGCAGCACGGGCGGCGCGGCGGCATCGTAGTAGCCCCAGGCGGCAGTGGCGGGCGTAATGGGCAGCTCGTGAGTGACCTTCTGGGCCTGGGCGCTGAGGGTGAGTGTCAGGCTCAGGACCAGCACCCAGCAAGCCGGAGTGCCGAATGATGTCAGATATTTCATGGCAGCAAGTTCGCACCGGTGGCGCGATGCGGGCCGCAAGCACAACCGTAAAATAGCTGCGCTGGATATGGCGGACATCCCGTAGCTTTGGCCCATAAACTTTAGGGGTGCTGCGCGTTGCCGTGGCTGAGATGATACCCTTGGAACCTGAACCGGATAATGCCGGCGAAGGGAAAAGTCCTGGTCCGCTTGCGGCTGCCTTTCGGGGCGGGCCGTTGCCGGTGCCCGCTATTGTTTATGGTTTTGAATCGTTGCCAACTTTTCCAGTTGCCATGGTCTGCTACGTAAACAATACTCCCCACGAAACCCCCGCTGCCCAGACCCTCACGCAGCTGCTGGCCCGCCTCGCGCTCGACCAGCCGCGCGGCCTCGCCGTGGCCGTGAACGACACCGTGGTGCCCCGCGCAGAGTGGGCGGCCCATGCGCTGAATGAACAGGACCGGGTCACCATCATCCGCGCCACGCAGGGCGGGTAGGGGTTTTAGTTGTCAGTTGCTCGTTCTTAATTGTCAGGGTTTTAGCTGATAGGTAACGCATTGCTGACAGCCAGGAAAAAATAGTAGCACTAACACCTGCCAACAATCAACTGACAACTAATACCCGTTATGAAGAAAAAAGACCAGGCTCCCCAGCAGACGCTGGTGGAGCGCCAGCCGCTCACCGGCTCCCGCAAAATCTACGTGCAAGGCAAGCTGCACCCCGAAATCCGGGTGGCCATGCGCGAAATCGTGCTCGCCGACACCGAGCGCAAGTTCGATTTCGGCTTCCCCTCCGAGCAAAACGCGCCCGTGACGGTGTACGACACCAGCGGCCCCTACACTGACCCGAACATCGAAATCGACCTGAAAAAAGGATTGCCCCGCCTGCGTGAAAGCTGGATTCGGGACCGTGGCGACGTGGAGCAGCTGGCCGGAACCACCTCCGACTACGGCCAGCAGCGCGCCGCCGACACGGAGCTCGACCACCTGCGCTTCGAGCACATTGCCGCCCCGCTGCGCGCCAAAGCAGGCACCAACGTTAGCCAGATGCACTACGCCAAAAAGGGCCTCATCACGCCCGAGATGGAGTACATTGCCATCCGCGAAAACCAGCGCTTCGACGAGCTGCCCGCCGATGACCCGCTACGCACCCAGCACCGCGGCCACAGCTTCGGGGCCAACACGCCGGAGGGCCACATCACGGCCGAGTTTGTGCGCCAGGAAGTGGCGTCCGGCCGCGCCGTTATCCCCTCCAACATCAACCATCCCGAGAGCGAGCCCATGATTATCGGGCGCAACTTCCTGGTGAAAATCAACACCAACATCGGCAACTCGGCCGTCACGTCTTCCATTGAGGAAGAGGTGGATAAGGCCGTGTGGAGCTGCCGCTGGGGCGGCGACACGCTGATGGACCTGAGCACCGGCAAAAACATCCACGAAACCCGCGAGTGGATTATCCGCAACTGCCCGGTGCCGGTGGGCACGGTGCCCATTTACCAGGCGCTCGAAAAGGTGAACGGCAAGGCCGAGGACCTGACCTGGGAGCTGTTCCGCGACACGCTCATCGAGCAGGCCGAGCAGGGCGTCGACTACTTTACCATCCACGCCGGCGTGCTGCTGCGCTACGTGCCGATGACGGCCAGGCGCGTAACCGGCATCGTGTCGCGCGGGGGCTCGATTATGGCCAAATGGTGCCTGGCGCACCACCGGGAAAGCTTCCTCTACACGCATTTCGAGGAAATCTGCGAAATCATGAAGGCCTACGACGTGGCCTTCTCGCTGGGCGACGGCCTGCGCCCCGGCTCCATTGCCGATGCCAACGACGAAGCCCAGTTTGCCGAGCTGGAAACGCTGGGCGAGCTCACCAAAATTGCCTGGAAGCACGACGTGCAGGTGATGATTGAAGGCCCCGGCCACGTGCCCATGCACCTCATTAAGGAGAACATGGACAAGCAGCTGAAGGAGTGCCACGAAGCGCCGTTCTACACGCTGGGGCCGCTCACGACGGACATCGCGCCGGGCTACGACCACATTACCTCGGCCATCGGCGCGGCCATGATTGGCTGGTTCGGCACGGCCATGCTGTGCTACGTGACGCCCAAGGAGCACCTCGGCCTGCCCAACAAGCAGGACGTGAAGGACGGCGTAATCGCCTACAAAATTGCCGCCCACGCCGCCGACCTCGCCAAAGGCCACCCCGGTGCCCAGTACCGCGACAACGCGCTGAGCAAAGCCCGCTTCGAGTTCCGCTGGGAAGACCAGTTCAACCTGAGCCTGGACCCCGACACCGCCCGCGAATACCACGACGAAACCCTGCCCGCCGAAGGGGCTAAAGTGGCCCACTTCTGCTCGATGTGCGGCCCGCATTTCTGCTCGATGAAAATCACCCAGGAAGTGCGCGACTACGCCGCCAAGCAGGATTTGACGGCCAGCGAGGTACTGGCCAAAGGGCTGGCAGAGAAGTCGCGGGAGTTTGTGGAAAAGGGCAGCGAGATTTATCTGTAGCGTGGACTCTGCGAG
>JALYUI010000349.1 GCA_030853845.1 Bacteroidota bacterium
GTCGCAGAACGTTCTGCGACTTCTGCGTAAACTTCCGCGACCTCTGCGGGCTAAATCCTCCAGACCTACTCTTCGTAAATAATGTCCGATTCTAATTCTTCCGGCCGGTTCTGGCTGATAATTTTCATTGTGCTGCTGGTTTTCGGCGGCTTGTTCCTGCTCGGCTACCTGCCGCGCCACCAGCAGGAAAAAGCCCGCAACGCCGAAGCCGCCCAGGTCACCAACGCTACTCCCACCGTCACCGTGACCAAGGCGAAGGCCGCACCCGACACCACCACCGTCACGCTGCCCGCCGACACAAAATCATTGCGCGAAACCTTCGTGTTCGCCCGGGCCAACGGCTTTGTGAAGTCCTGGAGCGCTGATATTGGCCAGCAGGTGCGCGCTGGGCAGGCGCTGGCCGAAGTCACCACCCCCGAGCTCGACCAGCAGGTGGCCCAGGCCCGCGCCAACCTCGGCCTCGCCCGCACCAGCTACGACCGTCTGGCCGGCGTGGCCCTGCCCGGGGCCATCTCGAAACAGGAGCTGGACGTGGCCAAGTCGCAGCTCTCGGTGCAGCAGGCGGCATTGCAGCAGTTGCTTGCGCAGCAGTCGTTTCGCCGCGTCACGGCCCCGTTCAGCGGCATCGTCACGCAGCGCAACGTTGAAGTGGGCAGCCTCGTGAGCAGCAGCAACGCGCCCGGCTCGCAGCTGTTCAAGATTGAGCAGACCGGCACGCTCCGCGCCTTCGTGCAGGTGCCGCAGAACTTCGCCCCCGCCATCAAGCCCGGCATGAGCGCCGACTACCTCGTGCCCGAATACGCCGGCCGCGCCTTCCCCGGCAAAGTGGCCCGCGATGCCGGAGCCCTCGACCCCAACACCCGCACCCTGCTCACCGAAGTGCAGGTACCCAACCCCGGCGGCAAGCTGCGCCCCGGAGCCTACGCCCAGGTGAAGTTCTACCTGCCGCGCACGGCCCCGAGCGTCATTATTCCGGCCGGCGCACTGGTGCCCGGCGGCACCGAAAGCCGCGTGGCAACCGTGCTGAACGGCAAAATTCACTACCAATCCATCGTCACGGGCCGCGACTTCGGCAAGCAGCTCGAAGTGTCGCAGGGCCTGAAGGGCGGCGAGCTGCTGGTGCTGAACCCGGCCGAAACCCTCACCGAAGGCCAGGCTGTGCAAACCAAATCCTTCGCCCCGCCGCCCGCGCCAGCCGGCCCGCCGCCCGCCCGGCCCCGGCCGAATGACCCGGACGCGCCGCGCGTATCGTCGCCGGTGAAGTAGGGCTGATGTTGGTTGCCATAAAAACGGTCATGCTGAGCTTGTCGAAGCATCTCTACCGCTTTGTTGCAGCATCCTGATTACTACTGCGGTAGAGATGCTTCGACAAGCTCAGCATGACCGCCGAATTGCTATTGTATCAACCAATGACTCTCCGCCTCTCCCCTTTTCTTCCCATTGCGCTGCTGGCTGGCTGCGTGCGGCCGCCCAGCTACGCGCCGCCCAGCCTGCCCACGCCCGCCGCCTGGAAAAACACGGCCGACAGCCTCACTGCTGCCACGCCGCCGGCTGGCGTAGCCAGCAGCGCGCCGCCCGCCGTCGACAGCCCACCGGCCCCGGCCAGCTGGTGGACGCTCTTCAACGACCCCGGCCTGAATACGCTGGAGCAGCAGGCTACGGCGCAGAACTTCAGCCTGCAGGCCGCCCTGGCCCGCGTGGAGAGTGCCCGTGCCAACATACGGGTGGCCAGCTCCTACCGCTCGCCGCTCGTGACGGTGGACCCGCAGGTGTACCGCTCGCGGCTGTCGGCGCTGCGGCCGCTGCCGTTTCCGGTGGCCGCCAGCAGCGCGGGCGTGGTCCAGACGCAGTTTTACGTCCCCATCAATGCCAGCTACGAGTTCGACGTGTGGGGCCGCATCCGCAGCAGCATCCGCGCCGCCGAGGCCGATGCCCAGGTGCAGGAAGCCAACCGCCGCACCGTGCTGCTCTCCCTCACCGCCGATGCCGCCACCTACTACTTCAACATTCGCGGCCTCGATGCGCAGCTGCTGGTGCTCGACACCGCCCGCCTCGACCGCCAGCACAGCCTGGAACTGACCCGGGCCCGCTACCAGGCCGGGGTCGACAATGAGATTGCCGTGCACCGCGCCGAAACCGAGCTGGCCAATGTGGATGCCAGCGTGCTCGAAACGCGCCGCCAGCGCCTGGACCTCGAAGCCTCCCTGGCTACGGTGCTGGGCGTGCCGGCCAGCAGCTTCGCGGTAGTGCCGGAGCCCGGGCCGCTCACTGCGCCCGCCGTACCGGTTTCCTTGCCGGCCTCGCTGCTGGCCCGGCGGCCCGATTTGCAGCAGGCCGAGCGCCGCCTGGCTGCCGCCAGCGCCCGCGTGGATGTGGCCAAGCTCGCGCGCCTGCCCAGCGTGCGCCTCAACGGCTACCTCGGCCCGCAAAGTGCCCGCCTCGCTGACCTGGCCCGGGTTTCCGACAATTACACCTATTATCTGGGCGGCGGCGTGAGCATCCCCGTCTTCAACGGCGGCCGCAACCGCGCCAACGAGCAGGTAGCCCGCTCCGAGTCGGAAGCCCTGGTGGACGACTACCGCCAGGCCGCCCTGGTGGCGTTTCAGGAAGTGGAAACCAGCCAGGCCGATGTGCGCCAGTACCAGGCCCAGGCGGCGGCCCGGCAGCGCGCCTACCACGCCGCCCGCCTGGCCAGCGCCCTCACCAAGGAACGGTACCGGGCCGGCCTCACCAATTACTTCGAAGTAGTGGATGCCGACCGCCAGACCCTGGACGCGGCCACCCTGCTGACGCAGGCGCAAAGCAATTTGCTGGGAGCCAGCGTGGCATTGATACGGGCGCTGGGCGGCGGCTGGGAATAGCGGTAAATGCAACAGATTTCCTACAGATTTCAAAAACCGCGCCCGTTTCGCTGGATTTTTTTATGGTAACAATTTATTCATAATCAATTATTTGCAATTTCTACCAGAATCTATCATTACGTTTTTGGAATCAGACCCGTAGTAACGGGTTCGAACTCTACTTGACTCCAATTTTCTCTTCATGCGCTCATTTCTGATTACCCGTTTTGCCTCCGTTGTGCTACTATTCGGTGCGCTTCATCCGGCCCAAGCCCAGGTCAAACCGACCCGTACCGATTCTACCGAAAAATATCAAAACCCGGGCGGGGTTGCTTCGGGCGTAAAGGCTCCCTTTTTCAAGAGCAAGCTGTTTAAGGCCGTCGCCATCCCCGCCGTGCTGATAACCTACGGGGCCATCACGGCGCAGGGAGATGCGGGCATCAATCATAGCTCGCAGGAATTCGTACGAAAGCAGTTCCGGCCGGTGAGCACGGGCTTCGACAATACGTTAATTATCGCCCCCTATTTTGAACTGGGCTTAGTGGCACTGGCCGGGGTGGAGTCGCGCAACGACCGCATCAACACCTTGCTTATTATTGCCAAGGGTGAGGCCATTATGCTGGCCTCCACGTTTGCCGTGAAATACCTGCGCGGCGAGCCCCGCCCAAATATGTCTGATAATCTGTCGTTTCCATCGGGCCACACGGCGCAGGCTTTTCTGGCGGCCAGTATCGTGCACACCGAGTTCCGGGATAAAAGCCAGTGGTATGGCGTGGGGGCTTACACCATTGCGACCAGCGTGGCCGCCCTGCGCATGATTAACGACAAGCACTGGCAGAGCGACGTAGTAGCCGGCGCGGGCTTCGGCATCCTGTCCGCTCACTTAGCTTACCTCAGCCACCGCAACCGCTGGGGCCGTAAGTCCATCGGCCGCGACATTGGCATGTCGCCCGCTTATTTCGGCAGTGGAGGAACGGGTATGACGCTTTCGTGGCGACCATCGAAGTGATGCGCAACGCTTATTGAGGAAAAAGCACGTCATGCTGAACGCAGTGAAGCATCTCTACCGCGCAAGTAAT
>JALYUI010000359.1 GCA_030853845.1 Bacteroidota bacterium
CGGCGAGGCGGGCGGCCCCGAAGCGCTTGAGTTGGGGCGAGGTGTCGCCGTAGGCGCGGCGCACGGGGTTCAGCACGTCGCGCACGGCGGCGCGGCCGGTTTCCAGGGCGGTATCGCGGGTTTCGCGCAGGGCCACGCGGGTGTATTCGAGGGCCTCATCGGAGGGCATTTTCTCGAAATCGTTGATGGCCGTGTCGAAGCTGTCGAGGTCGGCGGCGGTCACGCCTTCGGCTTTGAGGTCGTTCAAATCGAGGCGGGCCTGGCCCACGCGCTGGCGGCAGTCGGCCACGAGGTCGGCATCGGAAAAGGCGTTTTGGCGGGTTACTTCGGGGTCTTTCATGCGGCAAACATTTAGGTAGGTAAATAAGGCAGAATTGCCGGGGGCTAATGTATAAAAAAAGCCCGTAATTCTCTCCTTCACCGCCCCGCCCCGCCCGGAGCCGCCGCCGCGCCCGCTGCCTACCCCGCCGCCCCACCGGCCGGAGCTTCCGAGGCTCCTGCCGGAGCGGGCGCGGCTCCTGACGTGGCTTCCGAGGGGTCGGAAGGGGCGTCAGGAGGGGCGGAAGGGGCTCCTTGCTCGTTTTTGATTTTCAGTAAAAGGTCGAACAGACATTTAAAATGTTCGAATTCTTCAACTTCAAATTCGCCGCAAGCGTCAGACAAGTGGGATTTGATAACGTCTTTGCTTCTTGGCAGACTTTCAAAGCTTCTCGCACCGAGCAAAAGCATTTCGGTCAGTTTCTCGAAGCTGAAATAGTCTTCCACCGTAAAATTGCCATTCCCAAAACCGGCCCACTTGGGATAGGGTACTATCCAAGCGGTGCCCTGTTTTTTGTACGAACCAAAATTATTGTCATTCCAAGAGTTTGCTGTCTCGCCCATGACTTCTTTAATCGCATCCCACCCCGCTCCGTCGCGGTCCCAGATGGCAAACAGGGTTTGGCCTTCCTGTGGGGGAAACTTTTGCATCATTTCCTTTATGGCCTTTGCTCCGTTACACGGCACATATTCGAAACTCAGTTGCTCGTATGTTGAGTACTTGGCTTGTAGCTTACTGAGTGCCGCGCTAATAAAGGTTTCATCGTACTTGCCTTCTAAAAACAGAATGTCTTTTTTAGAATTGAGCACCAGATTTTGTTGCTGATAAGACCAGAGGCCGTCGGTTAATTTGGCAATCACCTGCCGCTTTTTAGCATCCACGGTTTTAGTGTGGTAGGCCTCGTCCTTGGTGAGCATGATGATGTGCTCTGGCTTGAAAGCATGGGTTAGTGTAGGCGAGTGGGTTGTAAGAATGCTTTGGCGCGTTTTATAGGGTGCCAGCATTTTATGAAACTCTGCTTTCCGCGAGATATGGACGTGTGAGTCGGGTTCATCGAGCAAAATGAGGGACTCATCATCGCTGATAACATCCAACACGGCCCGTAGTAATAACTGTTTTTTCTCGCCCTCGCTAAGGGCACTGGCGGGAATACCCCCGTTAATTTTTATGTTTATCTTATTGATAAGCTTGTCATCCTTGGGTAAGAAAGCGGCGGCCAAATACCGTAAGAAGCTGACCTGTCCGGTAGCCGTTTCTAAAAGATAATTAATTCGCAATTTGAGGTCCGCAAGCGTAAGCGTCACATTGGCAATTTTTCCAGGATTGAGTTCGTCAACCAACACCGTTACTGGACTCTTTTTCCATTTACGGCGTGTCTTATTATCGAAGACAAACTCTACTTCTTGTATCTGTTCAACACCCAGGGCTTCCCGGCAGAAAACGGCCAATTCTGGATTAGTAGAAAAATCGGACAGGAACAACGTTAACAAGGCAACATCCCAGTAATACTTGTTGATGTATACCATGCGCGAGGTTGGCACGGCGCTTCCTTTCAACCAATCAGCGAGGTAATCGAAATAGAAGGGCTGATAATAATCTTCCCACGTTCGGCTATCCTCACCGCTATAGCAGCATACCACTTGGCTAGGTAAAATGGCGGGGGTTAAGCTTATTTCGCCCGTGGCATCGGTGACCGTGTATTTGCCCTTCCCGTCGTAATCGACTGTAACTAAGTAATTGTTGTCACCTCCTTTGCTTAGAAAGTAACTTATTTGATACTTAAATGATGGATTATGCTTGTGGTCATAAAGCCCAGCAAAAACGCTGCTAAGCGCTTCCAAAATATTGCTTTTGCCGCTACCATTGTTTCCAATTATTAGTGCAATTCCATCCTTATTTGCAAAATCCAGTTTGAAATTACTAAGGGTTTTGAATTTTCCTCGCAGTTGAAATTTGTGTAGGCGCATAATGGTAGAAGTGATTTTGTGTGGAAATTCAGCAAATTACTTGGCTTGAAAAACGTCCTCTTCAAACTCCGCTACTGCTGCCGCTTCCAAAGCATCGGCAGCGGCTTCTAAAGTGTCGCGGCTATTATTAGCCTGCCTAAACATTTCTGCAATTTCTAGTTGTTTGGCAACTTCCGGCAAGGGCATTCGCAGGCGCAGAAAGGTACTCTCGTTCATGCGCGGCATTCGAGCACCGCTGGTATTGTCCTGGATTTGACGCTGCACGATTTCCGAACGGAGCACCGTTAGAAAGTAGTCAGCATTAATTCCGTCATTCAAAGAGAAGGTGAAGAATTCTGAGGAGCAAATCACATTTTCCTGCTCGGTGGTGTTGCGCCAATATTTATTTAAGTAAGGCCGCAGCTTGCCATAAATAAAAAAGCCGGGTGGTACGCGGAGGGTCTGGCTCTTTATTTCTTTGCCCTTCACGGTCGGGGCTTCGGCCAGCTTCCCGGTGTGCTTTTCTACGTTTTCCATCCCGACGTATAGAAAGTTATGGGTGGCGAAGTCGGAGGTATTGATGCGGACGGAGCCCCCTTCGGCATCGCGCATGAATTGGGTAATAAAATCTTCCAGCTTCGCTTCCGGGTAGGCCGATTTCATTTTCAGCGCCCGCAAAGCATGAGCCGTATCCCAGCGGTCGAGGTCGGCAAAATCGACAAACTGGAGCTTGCCGGTTGTCCGAACCCTGGCTTCGATACTCACGCCTAGTTCTGCTAACAAATAAGCATCGGCATCCTTTATTGCCTTCTCCGCTTCTTCCCGCTGCTGCTGGGCCTGCCGCGTCTTGGCGTGGTAGTCGGCCACGAGGCGGGCCTGCTCGGACAGGGCAGGCAGGGGGATTTTTACGTCCAGAAACAGTTGGGCATCCAGGCGCTGGCGGTTGGTGGTGCCGCTGCTACAGCTCTGGCAGAAGCGGATGAACTCCTGGGTGCTGGTGATGAGGACCAGGAAATCGGGGTTCACCTGGGCCTGGTCTACCTCGAAAGCCAGGAAATCGGCCGTGACGACGGCCCCGGCCAGTACGGGCGGCACCAGGCCCATCGCGCCGTGCCGGGCATCGATGCGCGACAGCAGGAACTGGCCGGGCTGCACCCGGAACTGCCGCTTGGTGCCAATGTCGCGGCCAATGGCCGTGTCGCGGGGCACCACGCCGCGGTTGTTCACCCGCACCGTCACGCGCTGGTAGGTGGTTTTGTCGGCAATGGTCACGTCGTCTTTCACCCGCCGCAAAAACGAGCCGAGCGCACGCAGCGGGTAGGCCGGGTTGTAGTGAAAGCGCGTTTCGAGGGCGAAGCGGACGCTCCAGTTGGCGAGGTCGGCGAAGGCGACGAACTGAAAGCGCGGGCCGGCAGCCGGCGCGGGTTGGGTAGTAGCCGTCATGCCTTACGCGGTTTGCAGGGTGGGCACGATTACCAGCTTGCCGCCGTAGGCGGGGGCTTCTTCGCCGAGCAGCACGCGGTGCAGGCCCTGCCCATCGGGGCGCAGGTAGTAGCGGGCGCGCTCAAACTTGTTTTCCCACAGGTGCTGGGCGCGGCGGTAGGCGCTGAACTCAACAGCTAGGGGTTTCAACTCGTTATCAATTTCAGCCCCGGTACTGCTGATGCCGGCCTTTTCCACCTCCACAATGGGCACGGGGTAGTTGAAGCGGGCTTTCACGGCCTGGCGCACGGCGGCGGTTTGCTGGGCCTCCAGCTTGGCCAGCTGCTCCAGGTGCGTTTTCTTGAGGGCTTTCCACTCGGCTTTGGGGGCGGCTTCCACGCCCTTGGTGAAGGCGGCGACGAGTTTCTGCTTCTGCGGGTCGTAGTGGGCGGCGGCGGTGGCTTCTTCCTCGGCCAGCAGGGCGGCGTAGGCGGCGGCTTCGGCTTCGGTAAACTTTTTCAGGAACACCAGCGAGGGCTTCACCGTGGCCCCCGAGGCCATAAACACGTCCTGCGGAATGCTGGTAATGTTGAGCAGCTTGGCCCGGCCCTCCACAAACTCGCGGAGGTTCTGCAAGGCCGAGTTGTTGAGCACGCCTTCGGGCAGCACCACGCCCAGCCGGCCACCGGGGCGCAACAGGTTTAAGCAGCGTTCGATGAATAGTACTTCGGTCAGGCTAGATTGCCGCCCCATTTCAAAAAGGTCAATAATTGGCTTGCCTTTGGGCCTCTCTTTCCCATCTTTATCCTTGCCGTTGTCCTGTGCGGCGTAGGCCCGCAAAGGTTCTACCACTAGCGATTCGTACTGTTCGCCGTATTTTTCTTTATAATCGTTGATTCTGCTGGCCGGTGGCACGTCATTATCCACAACGTGTAAATACCGCTCTACCCGCGCCCCAAAGGGTGGATTGGTAAGAATGACATCAAAACGGTTTTCAAAGATGCCGTTCACGTTCAGTAACCCGTCGTGGTGGTGGATACCCCCATGCCCGTCGCCGTGCATAATCATGTTCATTTTAGCTGTCCGGGCCATGCGCGGATTAGCATCCACGCCGTAAATACATTCGGAAGATAATTTCCAAAGGCGTCCATCACGATTGGTAATCGTTAATTCTCCGTTGAGGTAAGCAAACGCACTATCAAGCTGAGCTGTCAAAGCGTCTTGTTCGGCTTTGGGCAGCTCAGCAAAATTTCCGGGCATCAAATCCCACTTCACCTGCTCTTTTAGCTGGTTAATGTTGCGCTCAAGCTTGCTTTTCACGTATTCAAAGGCGCGAATAAGAAAACCGCCCGACCCGCAACAAGGGTCGCATATGGTTTCTCCCTCTTCAGGGTCCAGGATGCTTACCATGTACTCCACAACTGTACGGGGCGTAAAAAACTGCCCTAGCTCACCACGAAACGTACGGCCCAAGAAATTTTCAAAAGCTATGCCCTTGACATCATCCGATGTATCGGACAGATTGTATTTCTCTAGCTCCTGCACAATACGCAGAAAGGAGTTTTCTCGAATACGCAAAGATTCTCCGCTTTCAAACAGCTTGTCTCCGTCATATAAACCCTTCGTCTGTTCAAAAATCTTCTGGTAGTAGGGAATGTCGTTCGGCTCACTGGTTTCGAGGTATGATTGTCTGAGCGCCTCGAAACGTTTAACCGAAAACGTTTCTCTGGAGACAGCATTTTTTCGTTCGAAGCGAATTTTTACAAATAAGATTTTAGATACTTCATCAAAAGCTGCTTCCGGTGAAAGCTTATCGTTATTACGAATGATGTTATGACAGGCGAAAAGTGTATTAGAAAAATCTTTTGAATCTAGCGTATTTTTTTTTACCAGAAATTCACTCACTTTCTTTTCGACGAGAATATCTTCAGCATTCGGGATATCTGCAATTGCTTCAAATTGGTTTGCGTGCTCAAGGTCTAACCGGAAGCATTTTGTTTCCTTCAAATTAGTGGCAACAAAAAATTTTGCTTCCAAGCTTGCCGCAGAAATAAATGCTTGAAAGTATTCCTGCTCACGGATACTCATCTGCTCTGCCTTGCACTCGATGACGATGTAGGGCTTTTTATTCTCGGCCTTGTCCTTGGCCGAGCGCCACACCACTAGGTCAGCCCTGGCCCGGCCGGTGCCCCGCTTCGAGCGCGACACCGCTACTTCCTGGTCCATCTGGTCGAAGGCGAAGCCGTAGTGCTGGTGCAGAATCAGCACGTATTCCTGCCGTACCTGCTCTTCGGGAGTCAGCTTCAGCCACTTATTTTTGGAGCGCACCAATGGCGCGAATATCTGGTTGTTTTTGATTTGCAGCTGGGTAGCGAAATCCTGTTCTAGCGTCATGGCAAAAGTGTTGTCGGCCGCAAAAGGCAGCGGCACCGGCAATTCTCAAAAGTAACAGCCTTTGGTAAGAACTGTGCTCTTTTCTGTAATAGCCATTGCGCATCCGTTGGGCGCTCCTAACTCTCCTGTGTCACTTACGCCAAGTATCTAACGCCGCTATGATGCGCAAGTACAAGCGCCGCGATGCCACCTTCTACAACCGCCTGATGGCCGCCCGCGCCGTGGTCGACCGGGCCGGCTCCCACCCGGCGGCCGCCACCCCGCTCCCGCCCAAACCCCAGGCTTAACGTGCCGGCCCCGCCCCTCCCGGCGGGGCCTTTTTTTATCTTCCCGGCCCGACCCGAACCCCGGCGGCTGTTTACCTTGCACCACCCGGCCCCTCGCCCCCAGCGCCGGCCGTTCACCCGTTTTCGCCCTGCCCATGCCGCCGCCCGCCGCCCCCTACCGCTGCCTCGTGCTCGACGACGACCTGCTGGTGGGCGACCTGGCGGCGTCCTTCGTCGGGCAGGTACCTTCCCTCACCCTGGCCGGCGTTTTCGAAGCCCCGCTGCCCGCCTTCGAGTACCTCGGCCGCGAGCCCGTCGACCTGCTCATCACCGACATCGAGCTGCCCCAGCTCAGCGGCCTCGACCTGGTGCGCGCCCTGCGCCAGCCCCCTTTGGTCATCTTCATGACCTCGCACCCCGAATACGCCCTGCCCACCTACGACCTCGATGCCGTCGACTTCCTGGTGAAGCCCCTGCGCTTCGACCGCTTCCTGCGCGCCATCGACAAGGCCCTGCTCCTACTCCAGGCCCGCCACGCCGAGGCCACGCCCGCCCCGCCCGAACCCACGGCCGACACCTTTTTCATCCGCACCGAGCTGCACTACCTGCGCCTGCGCTACGCCGAAGTGGCCTACATCGAAGCCATGCGCGATTTCAGCAAGGTCTACCTGCTCGATGGCACCGTCCACATCACCCTCGTCAACCTCAAGCACATGGAAGCCCAGCTGCCGCCCGCCGGCTTCGTGCGCACCCACCGCTCCTACCTCGTCAATGCCGCCCACGTCGCCGCCATCACTGGCCAGCACGTGCGCGTGGGCACCGTCGAGGTGCCCCTGGGCCTCACGTTCCGCGACGACGTGCTGGCCCGCGTGGTGCAGCAGCAGCTCGTGAGCCGCCATTCGCCCAAGCCCGAGTAGCCGCTTTAAGTAGTCGGTCAAAAGTAAACGCACACCGACTCGTCAGCAACAGCTTGCTAATTAGAACAAAGGCTTGCAGCTTGTAGCTGGAAGCTTATGGCTGACTATTTAGGCTTCAGCTGGCGCGTCGGCGGCCGGCAGGTGCAGCGTGAAGGTGCTGCCCTGGCCCGGGCCGGCGCTGGCCAGCCAGAGC
>JALYUI010000375.1 GCA_030853845.1 Bacteroidota bacterium
CGTTCGCGTCCCTGGCGTGAGCGAAAAACGGCACTCGCGGTGCTCGTCGCGAAATGAAATTTCGCGGTACTCCGCCCGCCGCCGAAATTCCTACCTTTGCAGTCTCACTCCCCACCACCCAATTTTCCATGTATTTCAATCACGTCATTGAGGCCGTCGGCCATACTCCCCTCGTTAAGCTCAACAAAGTCACCGACGGCATCAAAGGCACCGTGCTGGCCAAAGTGGAGTACTTCAACCCGGGCAACTCGGTGAAGGACCGCATGGCCATTCGCATGGTAGAGGATGCCGAAAAGGCCGGTTTGCTGAAGCCCGGCGGCACCATCATCGAAGGCACCAGCGGCAACACCGGCATGGGCCTGGCCCTGGCCGCCATCGCCAAAGGCTATAGCACCATCTTCGTGATGAGCGACAAGCAGAGCAAGGAAAAGCAGGACGTGCTGCGCGCCGTAGGGGCTCAGGTGGTGGTGTGCCCCGTCGACGTAGCCCCCGAAGACCCGCGCAGCTACTATTCCGTCGCCCGCCGCCTCAGCCAGGAAACGCCCAACTCATTCTACCCCAACCAGTACGATAACCTCTCGAACGCGGCTGCCCACTACGACACCACCGGCCCCGAAATCTGGGAGCAGACCGAGGGCCAAATCACGCACTGGGCGGCTGGCGTGGGCACGGGCGGCACCATTTCCGGGGTCAGCAAGTACCTCAAGGAGCAGAATCCGGCCATCGTGACCATTGGCCTCGATACCTACGGCTCGGTGTTCAAGAAATACAAGGAGACGGGTATTTTCGATGAAAACGAAATCTACCCTTACAAAACCGAAGGCATCGGCGAAGACATTCTGCCCAAAAACGTCGACTTCGACCTGATTGATTGCTTCATCAAAGTAACCGACGAGGATGCGGCCGTGATGACTCGCCGCCTGGCCAAAGAGGAAGGTCTGTTTGTGGGCTGGAGCTGCGGCTCAGCCGTGTATGGCGCGCTGGAATATGCCCGCGAACACCTGCAGGAAGCCGACACGATGGTGATAATTCTGCCCGACCACGGCACGCGCTACCTCGGTAAAATCTACAACGACGACTGGATGCGCTCCCAGGGCTGGCTGAATTAGGCAATCTTCATTGCAGCTTGCCGGGATATGGTGTAACTTTCGATAAATTTTCAGGGCTATCCATTTATCTACACTATGTCAACGAACTTGAATCACATCGTCCTCGTCGACGATAACGAAACCACGAGTTTCCTCAACAACCGCTTGTTGGGACGGCTGGCAGTGGCCGAGCACGTGAGCACGTTTTCGCGCGCCGACGAGGCGTTTGAGCAGCTCTGGGGCGATAAGGCCGGTGGCAGCGCCGCCCCGGCCCCCGACCTGGTGTTCGTCGACCTGAAGATGCCCGGCGTGTCGGGCTTCGAGTTCCTGGAGCTTTACAACGCCCTGCCCCCGCCCGTGCAGGCCCAGACGGTAATGGCCGTGCTCACCACTTCCATGCATGGCGCCGACACGGCCCGCGTGGCCCAGTACCCCAATGTGGAGTACCTCACCAAGCCTCTGACCGAAGAAAAGATGCGCAAGCTGCTGGAGAAGCGGTTTCAGTAACCTTTGTTTCGTCAATAGAAAAAGCCCGCGCTTCAGCTTGAAGCGCGGGCTTTTTTGTGGGCGCTGGGAAAGAACTGTTCAGCAAGGAGCTGACATCGTTCAGCATGACGTTCAGGGAGCTTAAGGCGGAGCAGATGCCCCCCGCTACTCCCAGGCTTTGAAAATACCCGTTTTCTTCTGTTTCAGAATGATATAGCGCAGCGACAGCGCGGTGGGGAAGCGGTTCCAGTCGTCGAGGCCGTGCTCGATGGTGGGCTTAAAATCGAAGGAGACGACCAGGCGGGTGAAGGCGATTTTATACTCGGCCCCAATCAGGCCGTCGAAGCCCCAGAAGTCGCCGGTGTCGCGGCTGTTGCCGTAGTGCGCGCCGGCCCCGAAGTAGTAGTTCAGGCTGGGACCGAGGATGCCGAAGTGCCGCTCGGCCAGCACGGTGTAGCTGCGCTCGTGGGGGGCGAACATGGCCAGACCTTCGAGCGTGGCCTGCGGCAGAAACACCTGCTGCACCGTGAAACCATAGCTGCTGCCGTCGCTGCGGATACCGGCAGCCGTGCGGTATTTCTGGGCGGCGGCCGGCCGGGCCAGGAGGAGCAACAACAGCAGCAGGCTGCCGCAGCAGCGCGGAAGAAGCGAAAGGGACATCAGTTTCATAGTCGGTAAAGCAAAGTAGGGGCGGAAACCAGTTCCGCACCCTACGCATAAACCGGGCTAAAATTGTGTCGGGCCTTATTCCACTGCATCCACAAACGTAAATTGCTGCCCATCAAACAAGCCTTTGTCGCTGAGCTTGAGGCTGGGAATAACGAGCAGGGCCATGAAGGAAAGCGTCATGAACGGCGCGCCCAGCGGCGAGCCCAAGTCCTTGGAAAGCGCATCGACAGCGGCATAGGCGGCCGCCACGTCGGCACCGGGCTGGTCCGACATGAGGCCAGCCACGGGCAGCGGCACCAGAATTTCGCGGCCGTCAGCCCCCACGGCGGCCAGGCCGCCCTTGGCTGCAATCACGAGGTTGACGGCGCGGGCCAGGCTCACATCGTCGCAGCCCACGGCGGTGATGTTGTGCGAGTCGTGGCCCACGCTGCTGGCCAGGGCGCCGTGCTTGAGCCCAAAGCCGCGGATGAAAGCCAGCGCCGGCGCAACGTGCGGTTGGTAGCGGTTGATGACGGCCAGCTTGAGCACGTCCTGCTCCACATCGGACACGGCGTGGCCGTTTTCAATGCGGGCTGGCAAATCGACGCGGGCGGTAATGAGTTGCCCGTCGAAGCACTCGATAACGCGCAGCGTGGCGTGGTCCGACGGCACGAGCAGGGCAAAATCGGCCGCCTGCACGGGCTGGGCGTGGAAGTTGTTGACCACGCCGATGGGCGCGGCGGGCAGGTGCGACTGCCCGTTTTCGGCCACCAGCTGCCCGTCTAGGTAGGTTTGCTGCACCTCGAAATCGCGCAGGTTATTCACCACGATGAAGTCGGCGGGGTCGCCTTCAGCCAGTAGGCCCACGGGCAGGTGGTAGTGCTTCACGGGGTTGATGCAGGCCACGCGCAGCACCTGAAACACGTCGTGGCCCCGGGCCACGGCCCGCTGCACCAGCTGGTTGATGTGGCCGAGAATGAGCGTATCGGGGTGCTTGTCGTCGGAGCAGAACATCAGGTTGTGGTAGTGCTCGGGCATCAGCTCGATGAGGGCATCGAAGTTGCGGGCCGCCGAGCCCTCGCGAATCAGGATTTTCATGCCCACAGCCAGCTTGTCGCGGGCCTCGGCGGCCGTGAAGCACTCGTGGTCGGTGCTGATGCCGGCGCTGGCGTAGTGGGCCGCGTCGTCGCCGCGCAGGCCGGGGGCGTGGCCGTCGATGGGGCGGCCGGCGGCGTGGGCCAGGGCAATTTTGGCCATCACGTCGCTGTCGCGGTGCAGCACGCCGGGCCAGTTCATCATCTCGGCCAGGTAGCCGATTTTGGGGTTTTCAAAGAGCTTTTTGATGTCGGCGACGGTGATTTCGGCCCCGGCCGTTTCAAACGGCGTGGCCGGCACGCAGCTCGGCGCGCCGAAACAGAACTTGAAGGGCGAGTGGGCCGCGTTTTCGAGCATGAACTCGACGCCGGCCACGCCCAGCACGTTGCCGATTTCGTGCGGGTCGCTCACGGTGGCCACTGTGCCGTGGGCCACTGCCAAGCGTGCAAACTCGGTGGGTACCAGCAGCGAGCTTTCCACGTGCACGTGGGCATCCACGAAGCCGGGTAGGGCGTAGGGAAGGCTGGCATCGGGCGCGGCGGCCCCGGTGGGTACGATACTGGCAATGCGGCCGCCGGCTACCGTGATGGTGGCGGGCTGAATGGAACGGGCGAAGACGTCGACGACGTTGGCGGTAAGCGAGAAATCAGCGGACATAAGTTAGTTGTTGGTTGTTCGTTGTCAGTTGTTCGGGGTGGATATAAGAATAGACCTTGCCAGGTATTTTCGAATAAATTAGTCGCGTTTTGCATCGTGCCTGACAACCGACAACGAACAACTGACAACTGGCCACCCGCCGGCAAAGAACCTTATATTTGACCAAAATCCGTTTCCGGTGAAGAAGAACCTGGCCCTTTTGCTGCTTGTGCTGCCGCTGCTGCTGGCCGAAACCGGCTGCACGCGCCGCACCGCCCAGCAGAAAAAAACGTCGTGGTACAAGCACCACAGCGGCGGCAAGTCGGAGCCCTGCCCCTGCGGGCATTAGAGGCAAGCTGAAACAGGCTGCCGGTTTATATCTCGCCCATTCTTAGCCTATGTCCGCCGAAGCTCAGCCCACGCCTCTAGATTCCATTAACGCCGCCGCCGAGCAGGTACGGCAGCAACTCCAGCTCAAGGCCTTCGATGCCGAGGGCGTGGCGCACCTGGCCAATTTTATTCAGGCCCAGCGCGGGCAGCTGGGCGAGGCCGAGCGGCCGGGCGTGACGATGGCGCTGGGCTGCTTTCTGGGGCAGTGCCTGGTGCAGACTTACGGGGGCGAATGGGGCACCGGCAAAGACGGCAGCACCGGCGTGGGCCTGGCCGGCCGATTTTTTTTCAACCCCTTCCACCTGGTCGATGCGCAACTGAATGAGGGAGAAAGCGCCTCAGTCGCGGCTTTTTTTGCCTCGGTGCCGAAGCGGTTGCAGACCCCGTCCGCCGCTCGTAAGGGTTGGATTTCGTAATCTTGCGGGGCCAATGGCCGCCCGCGTCGTTATGAAACAACTCGTTATCGCCATTGACGGCTACTCTTCCTGCGGAAAAAGCACCACCGCCAAGGCTGTGGCCAACCTGCTCCACTATGCCTACGTCGACACCGGGGCCATGTACCGCGGCGTGACCCTGAACCTGCTCGAAAGCAGCATTGCCTTCGACGACCTAGCCGGCATTGAGCAGGCCCTGCACGACATCAGCATCAGCTTCCGCCGCAACCGCCGCACTGGCCGCAACGAGCTGTTCCTCAACGGTGCCAACCGCGAGGATGACATCCGCCAGATGCGCATTTCCAACTCCGTGAGCGAGGTATCGGTCATCCCGATGGTGCGCCACGCCATGGTGGCCCAGCAGCAGCGCATGGGCCGCAAGCGCGGCGTAGTGATGGACGGCCGCGACATCGGCACGACGGTTTTTCCCGATGCCGAAGTCAAAATTTTCATGACGGCCGAAGTGGAGCTACGCGCCCGTCGCCGGCAGGACGAGCTGGCTGCCAAAGGCGAAATCGTGCCGCTCGACGACATTATCGAGAACCTGCGCAAGCGCGACCATATCGACTCGACCCGCGCCGAGAGCCCCCTGCGCCGTGCCCCCGATGCCGTGCTGCTTGACACCACGCATATTACCATCTCCGAGCAGGTTGATTTCGTGCTCGACCGGGTATCGTCGGCGCTGTTCACGGCGGGCTGGGAGTAGGTGGGTGGATTAGAAATAAAAAACGTCATGCAGAGCGCAGCGAAGCATCTCGCGTGTGGTAGCAATCCAATCGATTGAATTACTAC
>JALYUI010000376.1 GCA_030853845.1 Bacteroidota bacterium
AGCTCGGCGGGCAGCACTTCGGCCAGCACCTCGCGCAGGCGCTTGCCGATGGTAGGCGACTTGCCGTTGGTGGAGATGGCAATTTTCAAGTCGCCCTTTTGCAGCACCGACGAGAGGTAGAAGTCGCACAGCTCGGGCGTGTCGGCTACGTTGGTGAGCAGGTGGCGGGCCGCGGCAGCCGTGCCGATGTAGCGGTGCAGCTCCACGTCGTCGGTAGCCAGGAACAGGATGTCCGCGCCATCGAGGTCGGTATCCTGGTAGGGGCGCTGTTGCAGCTGCACCTTTGGGTGGCGGGCCGCCAGCGCGCGCAGTTCGGGCCGCAAGTGCGGCGCTACAACCGTCACAGCGGTTTCGGGGCTGTTGCGCAGGATGGCCCCCAGCTTTTCCAGGCCCACGTTGCCGCCGCCCACCAGCAGCACACGCATGGTGTCCAGCTTCAGGAAGATGGGAAACAGGTGGTTGGCCGCCAGGGCCGGCTCCGACGGCCGCGTAGCCACTGCCGGAGTCGCCGGGGTTGGGTTGTTTGTTGGCATAGCTCAGAACGTAGCAGTAAGATACGAAAATTGGTTGTCAGTTGCAGGTTGTTAGCTATCAGAATTGCAATAAGTCATTACTCCTTTCGGTGAGCCAGCAACTAACATCTGCCATCTAAAGCTGTCAGGCGTGAAAATCCAGGCCGTGCCGGGTGGCGGGCACCACGCCGGTGCGCACCACGAAGTCGCCGAAGCCCTCGCCGGGCCGACGGTCGGTGGCGTAGGCGGCGAGCAGGGGCGCGAGCTCGCGCAGGATGCCGTCCTCGTCGAGCATTTCGCGATAGAGCTTGTTGAGACGCTCGCCGGCGTGGTTGGCCCCGAGGTAGAGGTTGTAGCGGCCGGGGGCTTTCCCCACCAGCCCGATTTCGCCCAGGTAGGGCCGGGCGCAGCCGTTGGGGCAGCCCGTCATCCGAATGAGGATGCCCGCCTCGGCCAGCCCGTGGGCGCGAACAACGGCGTCGAGCTTGTCGAGCAATTGGGGCAAATACCGCTCGGCCTCGGCGAAGGCCTGCGAGCAGGTGGGCAGGGCCACGCAGGCTAAGGCATTGCGGCGCAGGGCGGTGAGTTGCCCGGCTTGGGGCGCCGCGCCGTGGGCTTCGAGGATGGCCTGAATGCGGGCGCGGTGGGCGGGCTCGATGCTGGCCAGCAGCAGGTTCTGGTTGCCGGTGAGGCGGAACTCGCCGGTATGGAAGCTGCTGATTTCGCGCAGGGCGGCTTTCAAGCGGTAGCCGGGCCGGTCGAGCACGCGGCCGCCTTCCACAAACAAAACCAGGTGCGCAGGGCCGTCGGCAGTGCCGGTCCAGCCGAAGGCGTCGTTGGAGCTGTGGAACTGGTAGGGGCGGGTTTCGGCCAGCGCATAACCCAGGCGCTGGTGCAGCTCGGCCACGAAGGCGGGCAGGCCGGCGCGGTCGATGGTGTACTTGAGGCGCGAGAGCTTGCGGTTGGCGCGGTTGCCCCAGTCGCGCTGAATAGTCACGATTTTCTCGCAGACGTCCACCACCTTTTCAACGGGCGCGAAGCCGATGAGGTCGGCCAGACGAGGGTAGGTTTCGGGCTGGCCGAAGGTCATGCCCAGGCCGCCGCCCACGGCCACGTTGAAGCCCAGCAGGCGGCCGTTTTCCTCGATGGCGATGAGGCCGATGTCGTTCGAGAAAATGTCCGAATCGTTGTAGGGCGGCAAGGCCAGGGCAATTTTGAACTTGCGTGGCAGGTAGGTCTGGCCGTAGATGGGCTCGGCGTCGTCGGTAGCCTCGGTGGGATTTTGCCGCTCGCCGTCGAGCCAGATTTCGTGGTAGGCCGTGGTGCGCGGCGTGAGGTGGGCGCTGATGGCAACGGCCGTGGCCTGCACCGCGCCGTGCACGGGTGATTCGTGCGGGTTCACGTTGCACATCACGTTGCGGTTCACATCGCCGCAGCCGGCAATGCTGTCGAGCAGCGAGTCGTTGAAGCCCTGGATGCTGGGGCGCAGGTCGCGCTTCAGCACCCCGTGCAGCTGAAAGGTTTGGCGGGTGGTGAGCTTGAGCGTGCCATTGCCATAGGCGTCGGCCAGGGCATCCATGCGCTGCCACTGGGCGGCGGTGGCCACGCCCCCCGGCACCCGCACCCGAATCATGAAGGAAAACAGCGGCTCCAGCTTCTGGCGCTTGCGCTCGGAGTCGAGGTCGCGGTCGGTCTGCTGGTACGAGCCGTGGAACTTGATGAGATGGGTGTCGTCGGGATTCAGCGCGCCGGTGAGGCGGTTGCCGAGGCTCTCGACGATGGTGCCGCGCAGGTAGCGGCTGGCCGATTTAACGTGCTCGACTTCGGAGAGGTTTTGCGGGGTTTGGGACATGGTCGTTCTGGTGTTGGCCTCACCCCGGTCACTCTCCAAAAAGGAAAGGGGAGCCCCAGCGGCGCGGGGTGTAGCACATGCTTTAGCTGGTGCAGGGTTATAGATTGGTTCTCGTTATGACTACAATTCGTCCGGCTTCCTTCCCCCCCTTTGGGAGTGAGGTTTTGGCGTTGGATTCTAATACACGTCTTCCAGATAGCGGCGCTGCCTGCGCAGGTTCTTCACGTAGGCCGCCGCGTCGTTGGCCGAGAGGCCAGCTTCCTGCTGCACCACTTGCGCGAGCGCCGTTTGCACCGCGCCGCCGAGGCGGTTTTTGTCGCCGCACACGTAGAACTGCGCCCCGTTTTCGAGCCAGCCAAACACCTCGCGGCTGTTTTCGAGCAGGCGGTCCTGCACGTAGATTTTCCTGGCCTGGTCGCGCGAAAAGGCCACGTCGAGCCGGGCCAGACCTCCGCGCTTCAGCTGCTGCTGCCACTCGGCCTGGTAGAGGAAATCGGTGGTGAAATGCGGGTTGCCGAACAACAGCCAGTTGCGGCCGGTGGCCCCCAGCTCCATCCGCTCCTCCACGAAGGCGCGAAACGGCGCGATGCCCGTGCCCGCGCCCACCATGATGATATCAGTGGCCGGGTTTTGGGGCAGCTTGAAGTATTCGTTATGCTCCACGAACACGCGCACCTCGTCGCCCACCACCACACGGTCGGCCAGGAACGACGAGCATACGCCCTGCTTACGGCGGCCGTGGGCCTCGTAGCGCACCGCGCCCACGGTGAGGTGCACCTCGTCGGGATGGGCCAGCAGGCTGCTGGCAATGGAGTAGGCGCGGCTGGGCAGTGGGCGCAGGGTGTCGGCCAGGGCCTGGGCAGTGAGCTGGTCGGTGGGGAAATCGGTGAGCAAATCGGCCACATCGCGGCCGTAGAGGTAGGGTTGCAGGCGCTTGGTATCGGCCAGCAGGCCATGTAATTCGGCGTGCGGGGCCAAGGCGGCGTAGCGCTCCAGCACGTCGCGGGTGAGCACCGTCAGCTCGCGGCGGCTGGCCAGGGCGGCGGCCAGGGGCAGGCTTTCGGCTCCCAGCCGCACCGGGGCCGAGTCGGAAAGGCGGGCGGCGCGTAGCACCTCTTCCACCAGCGGGTGGTGGTTGAGGGCGCGCACCGCCAGCGCATCGCCCGGCGCAAAGCGCAGGCCCGAGCCGGCCAAATCCAGCTCCAGGTGGTATGTCTCTTTGTCCGAGCCGCGCCCGTTCAGCTGGATACTTTCCAGCACCCGCGCCGGCCAGGGGTTTTCATGGGTGAATTGGACAAGGGGTGAATGGGGGATGAATGGGGGGTGAATCGGTGAATTGGTCACCGAAGCTGCCCCGGTAGCGGCCGTAGCTACTGTTGCCCTAGCCAATGCCGCATCGATGGGAACTGCCGCGCCGGCAAACTTCTCCAAAGCCGCTTCAATCCATTGGCTCGCGGCCGCCTGATAATCCACGTCGGCATCCACCCGGTCGAGCAGGCGGGTGCCGCCCAGCGCGGCCAGCTGCTGGTCGAACTCTTTGCCCGTCTGGCAGAATTGCAGGTAGCTGCGGTCGCCCAGCGCCAGCACGGCGAAGCGCAGCTCCGGCAGCTTCGGTGCGCGCGGGCCATTCAGGAACTGGTGCAGCTCCTCGGCCGCAATGGGGGGCTCGCCCTCGCCGTGCGTACTCACGATGACGAGCAGGCTTTGCTCCTGCGCCAGCTGCCTGGTGGGGTAGTCGTTCATGTCGCGCACCTCGGCCGTGATGCCGCGCTGCCGGGAGGCCTCGGCCGCTTGCTGCGCGATTTTCTTGCCGTTGCCGGTGTGCGAGCCGTAAAGAATGGTCAGTTTCTGAAGGGCTGCACTGGCGGCCACTGAAGCAGCCGAAGCTGGGGCGACTTGCGTTCCGCCGGTGGCCTGGCCGTAGAAATACCCGCTCAGCCACAGCAGCTGGTGCGCCGACAGGTTGGCCGTAAGCTGCTGGAGCTGCGATTCGTCGAGCACGGGCGGAAGAATGGGGAGGGTTGGCATGGTCGAATGGAGAATACTGATTGGAGGGAGGCAGCTCAGCCAGATGCGGTTCTAAGCCACTTTTGCGTAAGCCAGCAGTGCCGGCCGCAACGCGGTGGGAACTGCGGCGGGGGCTTCGGCAGCAATAGTCGGGTGCTTTATCAGCTGCACCACTTCGCCCAGCACAATCACGGCGGGCGCGCCCAGGCCGGCACGGGCGGCGCGCCCGGCGATGTCGGCCACGGTGCCGGCCACCATCCGCGCCGTGGGCAGCGTGCCGTTCTGGATGATGGCCGCCGGCACTGCCGCCCCGCCGTAGCGGGCGAATAGGGCCGTGATTTCCGCCAGCCGGCTCATACCCATCAGAATAATGGTGGTGACAGTGGGCGTGCAGGCCGCCTCCAGCAGCGCGGTCGAAAGCTGCTCGTCGGCCGTGGTGGCCGTGAGCACCCGGAAGCCTTCGCTCAGGCCCCGGTGGGTGGCGGGGATGCCCACGCTGCCCGCCGCCGCTACCGCGCTGCTGATGCCCGGCACGTAGTCGGTGGCCAGCCCGTGGGCTTCGGCATACAGCATTTCCTCGCGGCCCCGGCCGAACACGAACGGGTCGCCGCCCTTCAGCCGTACCACGTGGCCGAGGCGGTAGGCCTGCTGCACAATCAGCTCATTGATACCGTTTTGGGTGTAAGCCTTGAAGCCGCTGCGCTTGCCCACGAAAATCAGCGGTGCGCCGGGTCGTACGTGGGCCAGCAGGGCATCGTTGGCCAGCGCATCGTAGAGCACCACGTCGGCGGCAGCCAACGCTTTTGCTCCTTTCAACGTCAGCAAATCCGGGTCGCCGGGTCCGGCACCAACGACGGTCAGGCGGGGCAGGAAAAAGGGGGAATCAGCCATGATAGTTAGCAAATACTAGATGGAAAACACCGCCTCAGCGGGTACTTCCTCGGTGAAATATTCCGGGTCGGTGGCGGCCACGAGTCCAGCGGCCAGGGTGGCCCCGGTCTGCTCATCGACCAGGATAAAAGCGCCCGTCACGCGGTTCTGGCGGTATTCATCCACCACCAGGGGCAGGGCGGTTTTCAGGCGCACCCGCACGATGTCGTTGAGCCGGGCCTCGTCGGTGCCCTGGCTTTCGAAGGTTTCGATGTTGGTTTTTTGCAGGATGGTGGTCACGGCCGCTTTCACCGTAGCCGAATGGTGCTGTACCAGCAGCTTGCGGCCGGCGCGCAGGGGGCGCTCATCCATCCAGCACAGCGTGGCTTCCAGCTCGCGCACCACGGCCGGATGGGCCGTAATGGGTACAATGGTGTCGCCCCGGCTCACGTCCACATCGTCGCGCAGGCGCAGCACCACACCCTGCGGCGCGGTGGCCTTGGCCACCTCCCGCTGGTTCACTTCGATGGCCTCAATCACCGTTTCCAGCCCCGAGGGCCAGATGCGGACCTTGTCGCCCGGGCGGTAGGTGCCGCTCTGGATGCGGCCAGCGTAGCCCCGGTAGTCGGGCAGCTCCTCAGTTTGGGGCCGAATCACATACTGCACCTGAAAGCGCGGCTCGTTTGGGTTGGCATCAATCGCGGCGGGCACGCTTTCGAGGTGCTCCAGCAGGCTTGGGCCGTGGTACCAGGGCAGGAAATTTGAGCGGCGTACCACGTTGTCGCCATTGAGGGCGCTCAGCGGAATGGCCGTTACATTCGGCAGCCGCAGTTGCCCGGCAATGGCCTGGTAGTCGGCCACGATGTTGCGGAAAACCACTTCCTCATGCCCCACCAAATCCATCTTGTTCACGGCCAGCACAAAGTGCTGAATGCCCAGCAGCGCGGCCAGCAGCGTGTGCCGCCGGGTCTGCTCAATCACGCCCTGGCGGGCATCCACGAGCACAATGGCCAGGTCGGCGTTGCTCGCGCCGGTCACCATGTTGCGGGTGTACTGCACGTGGCCCGGCGCGTCGGTAATAATGAACTTGCGGCGCGGCGTGGTGAAGTATTTGTGCGCCACGTCGATGGTGATGCCCTGCTCACGCTCGGCTTTCAGCCCGTCGGTGAGTAGCGCCAGGTCCACATCGCCGCCGGTGCTGGCGCGGCGCTTTTCCAGGGTGGCCAGTACGTCGAGCGATACCGAGTCGCTATCGTACAGCAGGCGGCCGATGAGCGTGCTCTTGCCGTCGTCGACACTGCCGCAGGTAATAAATCGGAGAAGGTCCATTTCGTTAATTGTTAATTGTTAGCGGTTAATGATTAATAGCTGGATGTAACGGGTCGTAAAAACTCATTACTTACTGACCATTAATCATTAACCATTCAAAAATATCCGTTGCGCTTGCGGTCTTCCATCCCCGTTTCCGAGAGGTTATCATCCAGCCGGGTGGCGCCGCGCTCGCTCACTTTGGCCAGCAGCAGGTCCTGAATGATGTCATCGACCGAAGCGGCATCGCTTTCCACGGCCGCCGTGCAAGTGGAGTCGCCCACGGTGCGGAAGCGCACGCGGCGCTGCACAATTTCGTCGGTGTCGTCGAGGTTCAGGTGCTCGCTGAAGCCCAGCAGCTGGCCGCTGGGCAGCACCACGCACTGCCGCTCGTGGGCGAAGTAGATTTCCGGCAGCTTGATGTTTTCGCGCAGGATGTAGTTCCACACGTCCAGCTCGGTCCAGTTCGAGATGGGGAACACGCGCACGTTTTCGCCCTTCTGAATGCGGCCGTTGTAGATGTTCCAGAGCTCAGGGCGCTGGCGCTTGGGGTCCCACTGGCCGAAGTCGTCGCGCACCGAGAAGATGCGCTCCTTGGCGCGGGCCTTTTCCTCGTCGCGCCGCGCCCCGCCGATGCAGGCATCAAACTCAAACTCCTCAATCACGTCGAGCAGCGTGTAGGTTTGCAGTGGGTTGCGGCTGGGGTATTTGCCGCCGGGCTCGTGCAGGCCGCGCGCCCGAATGGTGTCCTCCACCCGGCGCACAATCAGCTGTTCGCCCAAAGCGTCCACCAGCTCGTCGCGATAATGGATGATTTCCGCGAAGTTGTGGCCCGTGTCGATGTGCACCAGCGGGAACGGAAACCGGCCCGGCCGGAAGGCTTTTTCGGCCAGCCGGGTGAGGGCAATCGAATCTTTGCCGCCGGAAAACAGCAGCGCGGGCCGCTCGAACTGCCCGGCCACTTCCCGCAGAATGTGAATGGCTTCGGCTTCCAGACGGTCGAGGTAATCGAGATAAACGGTGGTTGACATGGGTATGTAGCTTGAAGCCTTTGCTCCGAGAACCGTCGAACGACAGCAGCGGGGCAAGGGAAATGAGAAATGGCCGGGTGGGAGGGGCTGGGAAGGAGCGGGAAGCGCGGCGCAGCGCGTATTTGCGGAGCAAAGACTCCGCGCTATGTTGGGTTAGTGGGCGCTTTCGCGGCGCACCGGCTCCGCGCTACTTTGGGTGGCGTGCAGGCCGCACTCCTTGGCAGCCGCGTCTTCCCACCACCAGCGGCCGGCGCGGAAGTCCTCGCCCGGCGCGACGGCGCGGGTGCAGGGCGCGCAGCCGATGCTCACGAAGCCCTGCCGGTGCAGCGGGTTCACCGGGATGCCGTGCTGCTGCGCGAAGGCCTCGCACTGCGCCCCGGTCCAATCGAAGAGCGGGTGCACTTTGATGAGGCCGTGGCCGGCATCCCACTCGGCCGGGTGCATGGTCTGGCGGTTCTGCGACTGCCCGGCGCGGATGCCCGTCACCCACACCTGTTGGCCGGCCAGGGCGCGGGCCAGCGGCTCCACCTTGCGGATGTGGCAGCACTCCTGGCGGTTGGCAATGCTCTCGTAGAAGCTGTTGGGGCCTTTTTGCGCGACCAGTGCTTCGAGCGCGGCAGTTTGCGGCGCGAAAACTGCGATGGGCTGCTGGTAGCGCAGCAGGGTCTTGTTCCAGGTCGAGTAGGTTTCCTGGAAGTTGCGGCCCGTATCGAGGGTGAATACCCGGATGGGCAGGTTGTTTTCGAAGATGAAGTGGCTGATAATCTGGTCTTCCAGGCCGAAGGACGTGGAGAACGACACGCGGCCGGCGAAGTGGTCGGCCAGCAGGGCCAGGGTTTCCGGTACCGAGCACTCGGGCAGGTAGCGGCGCAGGTCAGCGACCTGGCTTTCAAGGGGTAATGCCATGATGGAAGGAGGAGTTCTTTTCCGTGGAAAAAACCGAAAGGGGCCGGGAAGGCCGTAAAAACCCGCTACGCGAAGCGCAATGAATCAATCACCACGAAAGGGTAGTAGCGGGGTGGCCGCCTAAGCAGCCGCCGGAAGCGAGCCCTGGCTCAACAACCAGCAATCTTCCCCGGCATAGCGGCCAGGGAAAAGCCCAGGCAGCAACACATTCGGCGGCGCGAGGCGGCGAGGGTGGCGGGTTGCGGGCGGAGATTGGGGGATGATGTGCGCACGGCAGTTTTTATATATCAGGACTTGGCACCGTTCCAACTGGTGGGGGTTGCCGGCGTTTCGTCGAGCCTGTCTCTCCGCGCCTCTGTATAAAAATGGATAGCGTCCCAAACGAGGGTTACTGCGGGCAAATGTAAAGGAGGAAAAAGCGAAATGCCAAAATTTTATTTTGCGAAGCTGAAATAGGCTCGTCGGCCAAGGGGTTTGGTGGCCGTGCCCGTACCGCGTAATTTGCGGTGCAACCCCTGAACTCAACCCGTAGTCTATGGGTTGCCTGAGCACACCTAAGACCTTGTTTTCTGCATGGAAGCCCTGTCCCTTTCCGCCTACGTCGACATCAACGGCCCCCTGGTAGAGCGCTGCCGCCTCAACGACCGCCAGGCCCAGGCCGAGATTTACCGGCGCTATTCCAAAGCCATGTTCAACGCGGCCCTGCGCATTACCGGCGATTATGCTGAGGCCGAAGATGTACTCCAGGAATCGTTTCTGAGCGCGTTTCGCGAGCTGAGCGGCTATAAGGGCGACTCTTCGTTCGGAGCCTGGCTCAAGCGCATCGTCGTTAATAAAAGCATCAATTGCCTGCGGCAGCGGCGGCTGGCGCTGGTGCCCCTGGGCGAGCAGCACCACGACGAGCCCGCCGAAGCCGCCGCCCACTCGCCCGAAGACGAAGCCGACAACCACTACCGCGCCGACGTGCTGCGCCGCTGCATCCAGGAGCTGCCCGACGGCTACCGCGTGGTGCTCAGCCTCTACCTGCTCGAAGGCTACGACCACCTCGAAATTGCCGGCATCCTGGGCATTTCCGAATCTACTTCCAAATCGCAGTACAGCCGGGCCAGAGTGCGCTTGCGCGAGCTGGCCGCCCAGCGCGGCCTGAGCTAGGTTTATTTGACTATCGTTATTTTAATATCCGTTCACTACTCTTCCTCCTTATTTCGCCCGGCTGCGGTTTTTCTATAGCCCCGCAGCCAGCCTTGAACCTGGACGAATCGTGCGTCTGCTACCCCTCCCAATGGATACCAAGAACCTGAATTCTCTTGAAAATTTCGTCGACCGGCACCGCGCCGAGTTTGACACCCACGAGCCGCGCCCCGACCTGTGGGCCGCGCTCGAACAGCAGCTCAATACCACTGCGCCGGCCATGCGCCTGAGCGACGAGGCGGCGGAACTTCCGGCAACCCCGCAGCCCCTAGTTCCGGCAACCCCGCGGGTTGCTGAAGCGGCTCCGGCTGCTCCTTTGCGGGCTACCTGGCTACAGCGCTACGGCCTGGCCGCGTCGCTGGCGCTGCTGGTGGTAGCCGCTGGCGCGAGCGAAACCTGGAAAGCCCGTCAGGCCGCCCCCGAGGTAATTGCCGTTGCATCCGTGCCCGCAGCTACCTCCGGTGCGGCGGACGAGCCCGATGCCGCCTTGTACCAGTATGGCAACCCCACTTCGCTGACGGCCGCCGAGCATACCGCCGGCCCCGACAGCCAGCTGGTGCGGGCCGTGCGCGGTATGGAAACCTACTACACCAGCCAGCTGGCCCGCCGCCAGAGCGAGCTGAGTGGGCTGAGCGGCCCCGGCATGGCGGCCATGAACGCCGACTGGAAGCGCGAGCTGGTATCGCTCGATTCGAGCTACCGCCTGCTGAAAACGCAGCTGCTGCACCACCCGCAGCCCGATGCCGTGCTCACGGCCATGAACCGCAACCTACAGGTGCGCCTCGACATCCTCGACCGCCAGCTGAACCTGAGCACCACGCCCGCCGAAACTTACCCCAACGCCGGGGCCTACGTGCTGGCCGATAGCCGCCGCCTGCCCGAATGAGGAGCATCCGCATTTTCCGCGCCGGTGGCTTAGCCAGCCTGTTGGCCGGGCTGCTGACGCTGGCCGCCGC